>CAYLHU010000007.1:0-17528 GCA_964383715.1 uncultured Candidatus Saccharibacteria bacterium | reverse complement strand
TCCGAGAAACAAATTCATCCATTAATAATTTTAATTTTGAATGAAAATTTTCTTCTATCATAAATTTTACACGTTACATGTTACATGTTACACGTTACATGCTTTATTATATTCTTTCTTGTATTAATTAACAAATTTGTTATAATTTATAATCAGCCGTTAAATAAAATGTTTTTGAAACAAACTCTATTATTTTTTTGGGAAGTGGCGAAAATCGTATTTTTGGCTTTAGTTATAGTTATTCCTATTCGTTATTTTATTTTTCAGCCCTTTATTGTTAAAGGGATTTCAATGGAGCCCAATTTTTCAGATAGCGACTATTTGATTGTTGATGAAATTACTTATCGTTTTCGCGCTCCCGAAAGGGGAGATGTAATCATTTTCCGTTATCCCCAAAATCTTTCCGAAAAGTTTATTAAGAGAGTTATCGGCTTGCCGGGGGAAATAATTTCATTGGAAGGCAATCAGATATTTGTGGTTGATAGGTTAGGCCAAAAAAAGGTTCTGGACGAATCCGAGTATCTTAACAATCAAACCTTATTTAATCAAACGGACTTTCTTTTAAGCGAAGATGAGTTTTTTGTTTTAGGAGACAATCGTCAAAACTCTTTTGATTCGAGAAGTTGGGGGGTTCTTCCTAAAAAAAATATTATTGGTCGAGCACTTTTTCGAGTGTTTCCTCCGGCTACAGCGGCGGCTTATTTTACCGCTCCAGAATATTAAGAGTTTTGTCTAAAATTTGGAGCCATAGGTAAACGAATTTTAGAGATAAAACGTTAACAATTATGACCAAATACCAATCGCCAATCGGGATGCGAGATTTGCTTTCCGAGGATTTCAAATATTTTAACAAAATTGAAAAAGTTTGTCGGGAGATAGCAGGATTTTATGGTTTTCAAAGAATTGAACCCCCAATTTTGGAACAGAGTTTACTTTTTGAAAAAGGGACTGGTCAAGGTACCGAAATTGTTCAGAAGCAAATGTTTAGCTTAAGAACAAAGGGAGGGGATTGTTTAACACTAAGACCAGAGTACACGCCCTCGATTATTAGAGCTTATTTTGAACATGGGATGGAAAGTTTGCCTAAACCGGTTAAACTTTGGTATTTTGGGCCTTGTTTTCGGCACGAAAAACCTCAATCTGGAAGATATCGCCAATTTTATCAATTTGGTTTCGAATTTTTGGGAAGCGAGTCCTGGATAATAGATGCTCAAACAATTCAACTTTCCTATAATATCTTAAAAGCCCTTGAGTTTAAAAATTTAATTATTAAGGTTAATAGTATCGGCGATTCTCAATGTTGTCCCTATTATAAGAAGGTCTTGATGAGTTATTTGAGGAGTTATCGGAATTCTATTTGCGCCGATTGTGTGAAAAGATTAAAATTAAATCCTTTAAGAATTTTGGATTGTAAAAACGAAAAGTGCCAAGAAATTATAAGGGGAGGGGCTCCCCAGATATTGGATCATCTTTGCAAGGATTGCAATGACCATTTCAAAAAAGTTTTAGAATCCTTGGATACATTAAAAATACCTTACACATTGGACCCATATCTTGTTAGGGGGTTAGATTACTATACTAGAACTGTTTTTGAAATTTCAACAGAGAAAGAGGGAGAGGGAGGGCAAGGAACATTGGTTGGCGGAGGGAGGTATGATAATTTAGCTAAAATTTTGGGGGGGAAAGAAGTTCCAGCTTGCGGTTGCGCTTCGGGGGTGGGTAGGATAGCAAATCTTCTGAAAGAAAAAAGCAAAGGGGACTCTAAAACAACATCAAAAGTTTTCTTAGCCCAAGTCGGAGAATTGGCCAAGAAAAAAAGTTTAAAATTATTTGAGGACTTTCGAAAGCAGAAAATTAAAGTGGTCGAGACTTTACATAAGGACTCTTTGTCTTTACAATTAAAGTTAGCGAACAAAGCGGGAGTCAAATATGTTTTGATTATGGGTCAAAAAGAGGCCTTAGAGGAAAAAATAATTATTAGAGATATGAAAAGCGGGAAGCAGAAAACAGTTGCTCTTGCCCGAGTGATTAAGGAGATAAAGAGAAAAACAGGAAAATAAGGGATGTAATTATTAATTATCTTAATTTCTAATTTCTAATTTCTAATTACTCTAATTAAATCCCAAATCCCAATTACTTTATAAATCCAAAATCCAAAATTCATTAAACTTTGAGGTTTCATTGGTCATCTGGGAATTGGGGTTTGATTAGACATTAGAGCAATTAGGTTAATTAGACATTTTATCAAATATGCCTTTAAAAGTAGAAAAACAATCAGATAGAGAAAGCCCTCAAAGTTTGAGCAGGCGTTTTTCGCAAAAAATTAAAAAAAGCGGAATATTGTTAGAGGTTAGAAAGAGAAGATTTAAGAAGAAGGGGAAAAGCAACCAATTGAAAAAGAGGTCAGCATTGAGAAGGGAAGACAAAAAGAAAGAGCGTGATGAATTGAAAAAGCTCGGAAAGTTGGAAAGTTATGATAGAAATAAATAATTTGACAGGTCTTAAAGGAAGGGTTGACGATTCTTTAATTAAAAAAGTCGGTCAAAATATTTTAGCGGAAGAAAAAAGAGAGGGGGACATCTCTTTGGTTTTTGTGGGGACAAGAAAGATAAGAGAGTTGAACAAAAATTATCGGGGAGTGAACAGGGCTACCAATGTTCTCTCTTTTGCGGAAGAAAACAAAGTTTCAGACGAAGAAGGACTGGGGGAGATTATTATTTGTCTTCGGGAAATAAAAAAAGGAGCCCAAAGGAATAAATGCTCTTTTGAAGAAGAGTTGATTAGGATTTTTATCCATGGTCTTTTACACCTTCTTGGCTATGAACACGAAAAAAGCAAAGGGGAAGCCGTTAAAATGAAAGAGAAGGAAGAACACTATATGGGTAAAATTTCTAATTGACCACCAAGCCTTCGCTTCGCGAAGGCGAAGGTGGAAAAGATTTTTGAAAAAAATCTTTGACTTGTTTCGTAAAAGCTCGGCAGGCGATGAAATCTTCGATTTCATCTTTATTCACCTGCTTCGCAGGTTCATCTATGAAGTCCACTACTATCACAGCTATAGATATAGGAACTAGTTCAATCAAGCTTTTAATTGGCCAGAAAGAAGCCGATTCTCCCAGTATTACAATCATAGAGAAAAGAGAAGTTCCCCAAACAATTGGAGTTAAGAGAAGTGAAATTTACAACCCCAAAAATATTTCTGAAACGATTTCTTCTTTGAAAGAAAAAATTCAGAAGACGAAAGGGATTAAAATAAAAAAAGCCGTAGTTAATATTGGAGGAACTCATCTTTCTGTTATTAGGAGCCAAGGGTTGGTCTCGGTTTCCCGGGCTGACCAAAAGATTTCTCAAGAAGATATTAAAAGAGTTTTTCAGGCATCGCAAGCCGTTAATCTCCCCTCCAATCAAGAAGTTTTAGATACGAAAATTCAAGAGTACTTAATTGATGGCGAAAAAGGGGTCAAGGATCCCTTGGGACTGGAGGGTTTTCGCTTAGAGGCCAAAGCTCTCTTGATTTGTGTTTTTTCACCGATTTTAGAAAACCTGGAAAGAGCCGTTTATGAGAGTAAGATTGAGATTGAAAAAATTATTCCCTCAATTTTAGCATCTTCCCGAGCGGTCTTAACCGAGCAACAAAGAGAATTAGGGGTAGCCGTAGTGGATATTGGTGCGGGGACTACTTCTCTTTCGGTCTTTAGCGAGGGAAATTTAGTGGATTTTGTGGTTTTCCCGATGGGGGCGTCTAATATCACCAATGACATTGCTATTGGGTTAAGAACAGAAATATCAACAGCCGAGAGGATAAAGAAAGAATTTGGTTCCCTATCTCCCTTTATCTCAAGAAGCAAAAAGAAAAACGAGAAAAAGAAGGAAAAAATAGAAATTCCCGAAAAGAACATTTCTTTTTCCAATTCTCTTTTGGAAAAAATCGTAACCTCAAGAATTTCGGAGGTCTTTTCAGAAATAAACAAAAATCTTAAAAAAATATCTAAAGAAAGCATTTTGCCCGGCGGGGTTGTTTTAACTGGTGGCGGGTCTCTTTTACCTGGTATGGCGGATTTTGCCAAAGAAAAATTTGAACTGCCTTGTTACCTTTCGGGTCCCAAAAAAGTTGTTGGAGTGGAAGAACCGACTTTTTCCACTTGTGCCGGTCTTTTACTTTCCGGTTTTGAGGCGGGAGGAGAAGAGATATTGATGCCGTCGGAAGGACGACTTAGGAAAATTTTTAAGATATTTCTACCTTAAAGAGTTTGGTCCTGCCAAAGTTTTAGTGAAACGAAAACCCAGCACTTATTTCTATGGAAACATTATAAGGGTCTTAGCTTTGTAATTCTGAATAACAATGTTAATTTCTATTTCGTGTTTTTATAGAAATAAGTGCTGGGTATAAGAATCTGTAATCCGTCAAACCCAGCACTTATTTACACAGAAAAACAAACTTATAAGGTTAAAACATTTATAATACTTACATAGAAATAAGTGCTGGGTTAGGCGGAAACATCTTCTAATATGAAAATAAAAGTTATTGGAGTCGGCGGAGCGGGATGTAATACCATTTCCCGTTTAGCCAATACACCACTTAAAGGATTTGAACTCTTTGCGGTTAACACCGATGTTCAATCCCTAAAAAATTGTAATTGTCCTAATAAGATTTTAATTGGCGAAAAGGCAACTGGCGGTTTAGGGACGGGGATGGATTGGAAACTGGGGCAAAAAGCGGTTGAAGAAAGCAAGGATGTCCTTGAAGGGGTTCTTAGGGGCTCGGATATTGTTTTTTTAACAGCCGGGCTTGGCGGTGGCTCGGGGACGCCGGCGGTTTCGGTCTTAGGGGAAATGGCTAAAAAAATGGGCATTCTAACATTAGCCGTTGTCACTCTTCCGTTTTCTTTTGAGGGAGGGCTAAGAAAAAAATTATCTCATTGGGGGTTGGAAAGATTGGAAAAGAATGTTGATTCTTTTTTGCTTATTTCCAATGACCGTATTTTTAAAATAATTAACAAAGATACTTCGGTAGAAGAGGCCTTTCTGAAAGTTGACCAAGTTTTAGTGGAATCGTTAGAAGGCATCTCGGAACTTCTTTCGGTTCCCGGGATTATTAGTGTTGATTTTGCCGATTTAGAAGAGATATTGAAAAACTCTGGTCGGGCGCTATTCAGTCAGGGAAGGGCTAAGGGAGAACAAAGAGCGTTGGGGGCGGCGAGCAAGTCCCTTCAATCACCCTTACTTGATTTTTTACCCAAAAATACCAAAGGGGTTCTTTTTAATGTGAGCGGTCGAGATGTTTCCTTGACGGAGGTAAATTTGATAGCCAACTTTATTAAAAAAATAACTAATCAGAAAACCAAAATTATTTTCGGTGTTTCCGAAAATAGGAATTTGGAAAAAGGGGAAATAAAAGTTACTTTAATCGCCACAGGGGTAGAATAAAATACCGCTTTAAAGCATTTATTTGCTTTTATTTTTTTATTTATCGGTGCCATTATTTTTTCTATGGAAAGTAAAATCAAAAAAATTAAGAAGAGAAATGGAGCATTGGCGGAGTTTGACCAATCAAAAATCACTAAAGTCCTCTTCAAAGCCCTAACGGCCAGTGGCCAGGGGGACGGCAAATTGTCTCAAAAGCTTTCCGATAAAGTTGTAAAAATCTTAAATAGAAGATTTAAAAAGGAGGAGTTGGTTCAGGTTGAACAAATCCAAGATATCGTTGAGGAAGTTTTAATTTTAGAGAACCTTACAAAAACTGCCAAGGCCTACATTTTGTATCGGGAACAAAGAAGGAATATCAGAGAAGCGATTGAGGCGAAAGAAGAAGCGGTGGATAGAGTTGACCAATATATAGAAAAATTGGACTGGGAAGTTAAAGAAAACGCCAATATGGGTTTTTCTCTCCAAGGTTTAAATCGTTATGGCGTGAGTTATATTGTTAAAAAGTATTGGTTGAATAAAATCTATCCTAAAGAAATTAGGGAAGCGAACGAATCGGGAAATTTTCATATTCATAATTTAGATACTCTTGGCCCTTATTGCGCCGGCTGGGACCTGTATGACCTTTTATTAAAAGGATTCGGCGGAGTTCCGGGAAAATTGGAGTCAAAACCGCCAAAACATTTCGGCTCGGCTTTAATTCAAGCGGTAAATTTTATATTCACTATAACCGGGGAGGTTGCCGGAGCCATTGCTTTTTCTAATTTTGACACCCTTTTATCTCCGTTTATCCGTTATGACAAATTAGATTATAAAGAAGTTAAGCAACGGCTTCAGGAGTTTATGTTCAATATGGCTGTTTCAACTCGGGTGGGATTCCAATGCCCTTTTTCCAATTTAACTTTGGACTTAAAACCTTCGGCTGTCTTTGCCAACCAGCCGGTAATTATCGGGGGCAAGCCCCAAAAAGAGACCTACGGAGAGTTTGAAGAAGAAATGAAGATATTTGACAAAGCGCTTTATGAAGTGATGTTGGAGGGAGATAAATCGGGTCGGCCTTTTAGTTTTCCCATCCCGACCATTAACATCACCAAGGATTTTCCTTGGGACGAAAAGGCATTTGACGGTATTTTTGAGGCCTCGGCAAAATACGGCGCCAATTATTTTGCCAATTATATTAATTCCGATATGAAGCCGGAAGACGTCCGTTCAATGTGTAAATTGCCGGGAACCGAAATCATTTACAAAAATGCAAGCGGTGAGATTGCGAAAACTGAAATTAGAAGAATTATAGATGACTTTTTGCTAAGAGGTAATTCAATTGAGATACTTGTTAATGGTAAGTTTGAGAAAGTAAAAAATGTAATAAAATTAAGATTGGAAAATGAAGAAATTCTAAAAGTTACCTTAGATAATGGGATTCTTGACAAAATGACCTTGGACCATCCTTCCTTAATAATCGAAAACGGGAAACTAAAGATGGTAGAGAGTAAAGGGTTAAAGATAGGAAATGAATTTCCATTTGCTAAATATCCTTATGAAGGAAAATTAGGAGATTTTGGCATAGGAAGATTGGTCGGGCTTTATATAGGCGATGGCTGGGTTTCTCACGATGATACCACTTTGAACTTAGTTTTTAACAGCAAAGAAAAGGAATTGGTTAAATTTGCCCAGAAGATTGCTGAAGAACGGTTTGTTGCTTCAACTTCAATTTGTTATAACGAAGAACATCATTTTGTTCGTATTTCTATTGCAAGTAAAGGATTGGTTGAGGTGATGAAAGAGTATGTGAGAGGATATGGTTCTGTAAATAAAAGATTAAATTCTAAAATTTTCGCTCGTTCACTCGAATTTAGAAAAGGAGTATTAATTGGAATAATAGAAAGTGATGGTTTTCTGCATAAAAAAAAGAATTTTATTGTTCTTCATTTAGGTAATAAAGATTTAATTTTAGATATTCTGATGTTGAGTAGAAGTTTAGGAATAAATACCACTTATTTCGAATCAAAGAATAGCACAGGAGATAAAAAGAAGATTGGATACAATCTGAGGTTTGCTGGGGATATTCCAGAATGGTTGAGAAATTATTTTAAGATGAAGAAAGGACACAATCTAAAATATAGAGATTATAATAATTTTTATGGAGTGAAAATTGTAAAAACAGAAAAAGAAAAATACACGGGCTATGTTTATGATTTCGAACTTGACAATAAAGAGCACGCATTTCAATTAGCCAACGGAATAATTACTCATAATTGCTGTCGGCTTCGTCTTGATTTACGTGAACTTCACAATCGGGGTGGCGGAGGGCTATTTGGCAGCGGAAGCAATACTGGAAGTATCGGAGTGGTAACTATTAACCTTCCTCGGATTGGCTACCTTTCAAAGACCAAAAAAGATTTTTTTGAAAGATTGAGCAATTTAATGGATTTGGCTGAAGAAAGTTTGGAAATAAAGAGAAAAACGATTGAAAATTTCATTGAAAAAGGGTTATATCCTTATTCTAAGTTTTATTTGAGCAGTATTAAAAAAACTAAAGGTGCTTATTATGCTAATCATTTTTCCACTATTGGGATTGTCGGAATGAACGAAGCCCTTTTGAGTTTTTTAGAAGAAGATATTGCTTCAGAGAAAGGAAAAAAGTTTGCTTTGGAAATAATGGACTTTATGAGAGAAAAAATAATTACATA
Source organism: uncultured Candidatus Saccharibacteria bacterium (assembly GCA_964383715.1). Classification (GTDB taxonomy): domain Bacteria; phylum Patescibacteriota; class Minisyncoccia; order Minisyncoccales; family CG1-02-41-26; genus CAYLHU01. Next base: position 9,414 of record CAYLHU010000007.1, on the reverse strand, counting down.
TCAAGAAAAAACGAGCCAAATTTACAACTTAGAAGCTACTCCGGCCGAGTCAACCGCTTACCGTTTCGCTTTAAAGGATAGAGAAAGTTATCCGGATATTATCACTGCTGGGATTAAGGAAAACCCCTACTATACCAATTCCAGCCAATTGCCGGTTAATTATACAGATGACATTTTTAAGTCCTTGGATTTTCAAGACGAATTACAGTGCCGTTATACGGGAGGAACCGTTCACCATCTCTTTTTGGGTGAAAGGGTTTCTGACATTGAGACAGTCAAAAAATTAATCAAAAAAATTTTTGAAAACTTTCACCTTCCTTATATTACATTTACTCCTACTTTCTCAATTTGCCCCGCTCATGGTTACTTAAGTGGAGAGCATTGGACTTGTCCTAAATGCGCCATAAAGCAACCTTGTGAGGTCTATTCAAGAGTGGTCGGTTATTATCGCCCGATTCGACAATTTAATAAGGGGAAACAAAAAGAGTTCGCGGAAAGGAAAACTTTTAAAGTGGAAAAATAATGAAAATTCAAGGTATTCAAAAACTAACTCTCATTGATTTTCCGGGTAAAATTGCCTGCACCGTTTTTTTGAGCGGATGTAATTATCGCTGTCCTTGGTGCCATAATCCCGAACTTGTATTAGAAGGGATTATCGGAGAACAATCGCCGATTTCGCCGAAGGATTTTTTCCAGTTTTTAAAAGAGAAGAGAGGTCTGTTGGAAGGAGTTTGTATCTGCGGAGGAGAGCCAACTCTAAACGAAGGCTTGTTTGATTTTTGCCAGAAGATTAAAAAAACCGGCTATGATATAAAACTTGACACCAACGGTTCAAACCCTGAAATGTTGGAGGGCTTAATTGAGAAGGGATTGGTAGATTATGTCGCTATGGATATTAAGGGGCCGAGAGATAAATACATTGAGATTATCGGATTCAAGGATTCTCTTGATAATTATATTTTAGATAAGATTGAGAGAAGTATAAATGTTTTAAAAAAGGAAAAAGTTGATTATGAGTTCAGAACAACATTAGTGCCGGGTTTAATTGAACGGGAAGACATTTTAAAAATAGTTCAATGGATTAAACCGGCCAAAAAATATGTTCTTCAGAATTTTCGACCCGGAAAGTCCGTTGATAGCCGGTTTGAAAAAATGAAGTCCTTTCCTGATGAGTTTCTCGTGTCTCTCCAGCAGGCAATCATTCCTTTTTTCGAAAAAGTGGAAATAAGATAGGTCTTTTCTTATGACCCCGTCTAAATTTTTTTTATATTCACTCCTTTCTTTTATTAGTGGCATATTTATTGCTTCTTTCGTTGGTATTCCCGAATTATTGGTTTGGGAATTTTTTATTTTAGGGTTGTTTTATTTTTGTTTGGCATTTTTCCAAAAATCAGCGGATTCTAAGAAAAGGATTTTTCTTTTCGCCATTTGTTTGGTGATTTTCAGTTTAGGAATTTTTCGTTATCAATTTGTCAACAGAGGTTTTGAAAATAGTGAATTGAAGAAAATTGCCGACAACTCCCAAGTAGTTGAAATTTTGGGAAAAATATCAAGAGAGCCGGATGTTAGGGAAAATGGAACAAAGGTGACCATCAAGATTGAAAAGATTAACGGGTTTGAGGCGGAAGGGAAGGTCTTGGTTACCCTAAAAGAAAAAATTTTTTATTATTATGACGACCAGTTAAAAATAAATGGGTTACTGAAAAGCCCCGGTATCTTTGAGGACTTTAACTATCAAGAATACTTGAAAAAAGACAATATCTCGGGAGTTATTTATGACCCCGAAATTGAATTGGTTTCTGAAAATCAAGAGGTCTTTCTCTATTCCAAACTTTTATTGTTTAAAAACAAATTAAGAAAAACCTTGGAAAAAAATTTACCTTATCCCCAAGATTCGATTTTGGGAGCGATTCTTTTAGGAGACAAGCAAAAAATCAGTTCTGAATTAAAAGAAAAACTAAATGCTGCTGGGGTTCGTCACATCACGGCTATTTCAGGAATGCATATAATTATTCTAAGTATGATTTTAACTGCTTTATTTATTGGTATAGGAATTGGCCGAAAAAGGGTTTTTTATTTTGTCGCAATAATTTTAGGACTTTATATTGTTATGGCGGGGTTCCAACCCTCGGCTTTAAGGGCGGGAATAATGGCCTTTCTTCTTCTCCTTTCTCAAAAAATCAATCGGCCTTCAAATAGTTCTCGAACGGTGGTTTTAGCCGGCGCTTTGATGTTAGCCCTAAACCCTTTTCTTCTAAGATATGATGTTGGTTTTCAGCTTTCTTTTTTAGCCGTTGTCGGCATAATTTATCTTTTTCCCATTTTTGAAAATTGGCTAAAATTTATTCCCGAAGAGAGAGTGTTAAATTTGAGAAGTATTTTATCGGCGACTCTTTCTTCCCAGGTCTTTACCTTGCCCATCTTGATTTATAATTTTGGTTATTTTTCTTTAGTCGGGCCATTGGCTAATATCTTGATTGTTCCTATTTTGCCTTATATTATGATTGGCGGATTTGTTTTTCTTTTCTTGGGTTTCGTTAGTTCTCTTTTGGCTGGGATTTTTTCCTGGCCGGTTTTATTTTTACTGAAATATCTAACATCCCTCGTTTCCCTTTTTAGCAGTATGCCCTTAGCCCTCATAACTTTTCGGGTTTCTTGGGTTTATCTTTTTTCTTTTTATTTAATCTTAATTTCTTTTATTTATTATCATTTCTCTAAATTGAAATCACAATAATTTGTTAATTAGTTCTTTTTCTGGGTCTGAATTAGACCTAAAGATTCCTAAATTGATTTTTCAATAGCAGTTAATAGTGAGCCATTAACTCTTGCGTCCTATTTTTTTTAGGGTTATAATATCTCAAAATCTATGCTTATGTTTTTGAATAAAGAAAATTTTTCTAAGATAAAAAAGTTTTTAGGAAAAGATGTTTCAGATTTATTTGGACCAAGAGAGAAAAAGGTTATCTTTTCCCAAAAAGAAAAAAATAAATTATTATTAGTCGTTTTATTGATTTTTGTTTTTCTTTTGGGAACATCGGCGGGATTTTTCTTCAATGATTATCTTCAACCAATTCTAAAGGGTATTTTTTCAACCAATTCCACTTCTTCTATTGTTTCGGAAACCGAACCTCAAGCTTATATTCCTCAAACAAGTCAGGAAGAGGCGGTTATTAATGTTGTCAAAAGCGCTTCGCCTTCGGTTGTTAGTATTATCATCACTAAGGATTTGCCTGTTTTTCAGCAAAGATATATCGACCCTTTCGAAGATTTTTTTGGAGATGACTTCCCTTTTTATTTTAAGTTTGAGTCCCCTCAAGCCGAACAAAATGGGACGGAAGAGAAAGAGATTGGCGGAGGAACCGGGTTCATAATTTCCGAAGATGGTTTGATTTTAACCAATAAGCATGTTGCTTCCGATGAAGAGGCAAGCTATACCGTTGTTACTAACGATGGGGAAAGGTATTCGGCTGAAATTTTAGCCAAAGATCCTTTTCAGGACTTAGCTATTCTTAAAATCAAAAGCGAAGAAATCAATCAGGAAGGAGGGCTCTCCCAAAATAAATTTCCTGTCTTAAAATTGGGGGATTCGTCTATTTCGGAAATCGGTCAAACAGTTATCACTATAGGCAACGCTTTGGGAGAGTTTAGAAACACTATTTCAGCCGGAGTTATTTCCGGATTGGGAAGAACTATCACCGCTTCTGGAGGAGGCGTTATCGAAACATTAGAGGATATTATTCAGACGGATGCCGCTATTAACAAGGGCAATTCTGGTGGGCCACTTTTAAATCTTAAAGGGGAAGTTATTGGCGTTAATGTGGCAATGGCTCAAGATGCTCAAAGTATTGGTTTTGCTATTCCCATTAACAAGGCGAAAAGAGATATAGAACAGATAAAAAGATTAGGGAAAATTGTTTACCCTTTTTTGGGGGTAAGATATGTTTTGATAAACCCGGAAGTTAAAGAGGAGAAAGGATTGAATGTGGACTATGGGGTGCTAATTATCAGAGGAGACACTGTTTTAGATCCGGCCGTTATTCCCGATTCGGCCGCCGACAAAGCCGGACTGAAAGAGGGGGATATAATTTTAGAGTTCAATCAAGAAAAAATCACTGTTCAAAATCCTTTGGCTAAAATAATTCAAAAGTATAGTCCGGGAGAAACAATCACCCTTAAAATTTTGAGGGGAGAGAAAGAAATTGAAGTAAAGCTTATTTTAGACGAAAAAACAGACAACTAACTATTCCCCACCACTTAACCCACTTACGCACTTACTCACTTACTCACTTACTCACTTAACTAAATATATGCCTTTTATTCAAGGTGACGATTTCACCCATAAGTCCCAAGAGGCGATGCTTAAAGCCCAAAGCATCGCTCGAAAATATGAGCAACAGCAAATAGATGTTGTTCATCTTTTGCTTGCTTTATTGGAACAGGAAGAAAGTATAGTTTTGGCAATCCTAAATGCTCTACAGGTTGATATTGACGACTTAAAGAAAAAAATAGAAAAAGTTGTCGTTCAAAATCCCTTCTCCCCTCCATCTCAAAGTGCTGGCCAATTTTATCTCACCCAGGACTTAGCCCAAACATTAGAGAGGGCTCGAATTGAAGCGGCCAATATGAAAGACGATTTTATTTCTGTTGAACATTTATTTTTGGGGATTTTATCAGCCAAAAACAGAGGTCAGGAAATTTTGGAGAAAGCTAAATTTCTTGATACCAATGTTTCAGTTCCTCTAAATAGGGAAATTGTTTTTAAGCAACTATCGGAAATTAGAGGCGGAGAAAATATCACTGACCCCGAACCGGAATCCAAGTATGAAGTTATTAGAAAATATACTATCAATTTAACTTCTTTGGCTAGAAAGGGAAAGCTTGACCCGGTTATTGGCCGGGAAACGGAAATCAGAAGAATAATGCAGGTCTTATCTCGTCGGACAAAAAATAATCCTGTTTTAATCGGGGAGGCCGGTGTAGGGAAAACGGCTATCGTTGAGGGGTTGGCGAGAAAGATTGTTAGTTTAAATATCCCAGAGAGTTTAAAAGGCAAAGAGTTGATTGCCCTTGATTTGGGTTCGTTGATCGCCGGGACTAAGTACAGGGGAGAGTTTGAAGCCAGAATTAAATCTCTTCTCCGTGAACTCAAAAAAAATAGTGAAAGATATATTTTATTTATCGATGAGCTCCATACTATTATCGGAGCAGGGGCAGCCGAAGGAGCTATTGACGCTTCCAATCTTTTAAAGCCAGCTTTAGCTAGAGGAGAATTAAGAGCGATTGGAGCAACTACCTTAAAAGAATATCAAAAATATATTGAAAAAGACGCCGCCTTGGAAAGAAGGTTCCAACCCATCTATGTCTCCGAGCCGACAGTAGAAGATACTTTGGCGATTTTAAGAGGAATAAAGGAGAGATATGAGCTTCATCACGGGGTGAAAATCAAGGATTCAGCTTTGAAGGCCTCGGCTGAATTAAGTAATCGTTATGTTACGGACAGATTTTTACCTGACAAGGCGGTTGACTTAATGGATGAAGCGGCTTCGGCTTTAAGATTGGAAATGGAATCAGAGCCGGTAAAATTGGGAGATCTAAAAGACCAAATTAACAAATTAAAGATAGAGAAAGAAGCCCTAAAAAAAGAAAAGGACTCCCAAAGAAGAATTAGGGCGATTGAAAGAGGATTAGCCGACTTAAAAGATAGAGAAAAAGTTTTAGAGGCGAAATGGGAATCGGAGAAAAGGATAATAAATGAAATTAAAAATTTAAAAAGAGAAATAGATAAACTTTATTTCCAAATAGAAATTGCCCAAAGGAAAGGAGAATTGCAAAAAATCGCCGAACTAAAATATGGGGAAATCCCAGAAGTCAGGAAAAAATTGGACTCCGCTGAGAAGAAATTAAAAAATTTCCAAAAGAAAAATCGTCTTCTAAAAGAAGAAGTAGGTGAAGAAGATATTGCCCAAGTTGTTTCTCAATGGACAGGCATTCCTATCACTCGGCTTATAGAGGGAGAGGCGAAGAAATTGGAAAAGATGGAGGATATTTTAAGAGGAAGAATAATTGGTCAAGACAAGGCAATAATGGCTATCTCTAACGCTATTCGGCGAGGTCGGGCTGGCATTGCTGAAGAAGGCCGTCCGATGGGGGTCTTTCTGTTTTTGGGCCCGACAGGTGTGGGGAAAACAGAAACTGCCCGGGCCTTAGCTAGTTTTTTATTTAACAGCGAAAAGTCTCTTATTAAGATAGATATGTCAGAATATATGGAAAAGTATAGCGTTTCCAAGATGATTGGTTCAGCTCCCGGTTATATTGGCTATGAGGAAGGGGGGCAACTCACTGAAAAAATAAGACGTCGTCCTTATAGTATTGTCTTACTCGATGAAATTGAAAAAGCTCATCCCGAGGTCTTCAATATCTTGCTCCAAATTTTTGAGGACGGTCAGCTCACTGATGCTAAGGGGAGAATGGTTTCTTTTAAGAATACTATTATTATTATGACTTCCAATGTTGGTTCCGAATATATCAGTGAAGCCCATCCTTTGGGATTTGAAGGAAACTCCAAACAAAATTCTTCCCAAAGAGAAAATATGGAAAGTAAAGTAAATCAATCCTTGAAGGACTTTTTCCGTCCGGAGTTTTTAAACAGAGTTGACGAGATAATTATCTTTAACTATCTTAGTAAGGGAAAAATTAGAAAAATAGTTGATTTGGAATTAGAAAAAGTCAGAGAGCGACTAAGGAAAACCAAAGATATTAAAATTGATTTCTTCGAGGCAGTTAAAGAATATTTAACAAAAGAAGGATTTGACCCTAACTTGGGAGCCAGGCCGTTAAGAAGAGTAATTCAAAAAATGATTCTTGACCCTTTATCATTAAAGATTATAACTTCCCAAATAGAACAAGGCGGGTCTTTTTCAGTTGACTTCAAAAAAGGAAAAGTTGTTTTTTCCAATGCTATCGTTTTCAGAAAGAAAAAGAGCCCCGAGAAGGTTGCTAAATAAAAATTATTCATTATACTGAAAAATAGTTTGGTAAAAAACAATTAAATAGGAAAGAGAAGAAAATGACTGACGAAGAAAAAACCGAAATGGAAAATGCTGTGATTACGGTAGCGCTCACTCTAAGGGTTTTCTCAGTAGAAGAGAGAGACCACATTACAGAGTGGGCAAAAAAATTGGCGGAAAAATACTCGTATGAAAAAAGTGAGTTGTAAACAACTCACTTCTTTTTTAAAAAAGAGACGGCTATTGACAATCGCTTTTTAATTTGGTAGCATGGAAAGTATGAGGATCATTTTTTATCCTTCGGGATAAAAAAGCTCCATTCTTAGTCGGCGAAAAACCTTCTGGATATAGATTTTGAAGGTTTTTTGCTTTTAGTAGTTAGGGTTTTACGCTTCCGGGGAGCGTAATGCAATTATTGATTATCAATTATTTACTGTTTATGAGTCCACGAAGCATATTCGTAGTTGTTTAATATTTTTTTGGGGTTATAATTAATTCAAGCCGAGAGCTGGTCCTCATAAAAGACTTTGAATTGGAGGTTTACCCTCTCGGCCTTTTTTATTTAAGGAAATAAAAAAGATCGAGAACAAATCATGGCGATGAACACGAAGTGTTCATCTTGACTCCTCGCTTACCTGAGCTTTTATTTATAAAAGCGAAAGGTGGAAAAGAGGCGATGACGACTTCGTCGTCATCTTTACAAGCTCACTTCGTTCGCTCGTCTTTGACTCGCTCGTCGTAAATCATAAATTATAAATCATAAATTATAAATCATAAATTATCAATTATCAATTATAAATTATCAATAAAAAGTCAGTTTTTATATGGCTTTACATCTCAAATTTGTTTCAGGGTCTCGCATAGAAATAGGTGAGGGGTTGACACAATTTTTAAAAGTGAAATAATGAATTGAAGAAACTTTTATTTCAGAAAATATAAAGCAGATAGAACTAAAAAATAAAGTCGACTATTTGCTTAAGTTAAAATCTTTAAAAATAAAAAAATGGTAGTTAAAAAAACTAAAAAGAAAGTAACACCAAAGAAGAAAAAAGTAGTTAAGAAAAGAAAGAAATAGATTTTCTATAGATATAAAACCCCGTCTTTTTTAAGAGGCGGGGTTTGTTTTTTAAGAATAATTATCTTAAAGTAAGAAGATAGGGGAGTTCCTTATTTTTTAAAAATATTAAAAGAAAAAGATGGCATTTTTAAGTAAAATTTTCAAAGACCCGAATACCAAATATCTAAAAAGAACCCAGCCAATGATTGAGAAGATAAACGGCCTCGAATCTTTTTTCGGGTCTTTTTCCGATGAACAAATTAGAGAGAAAACAAAAGAGTTCAAAACAAGATTGTCCAAAGGCGAGAATCTTGATGATTTACTGCCCGAAAGTTTTGCTTTAGTTAGAGAGGTGGCTAAAAGGAATCTTCAGCAGAGGCATTTTGATGTCCAGTTAATTGCGGGGATTTCTCTCCACCAAGGGAAAATTGTTGAAATGAAAACCGGAGAAGGCAAAACATTAGCAGCCACTCTGTCTATTTATCTTAATGCCTTAGAGGGAGAAGGTGTTCATGTTGTGACGGTTAATGATTATTTGGCTAAAAGAGATACCATTTGGATGGGGCAGATATATTTCGCGCTTGGATTATCAGTGGGTTGTATTATTCACGAGGCGGCATATTTGTATGACCCAAAATATCAACAAGAAAATCCAAAATCCAAAATCCAAAATGGAGAAAGAGATAAAGAAAGGGATTTGGTTGGCGGATTTAGAGTGATTGAAAGTTATCTCCGGCCGGTTTCTAAAAAAGAATCTTATTCGGCCGATATAACTTACGGCACCAATAACGAGTTTGGCTTTGATTATTTAAGAGACAATATGGCGATGGATATCAAAGACAAAAATCAACGCGATTTTCATTATGTTGTTATTGATGAAATTGATTCTGTTTTAATTGACGAAGCCAGAACCCCTCTGATAATTTCTGGGCCCATTGAAGAATCAACGGAAAAATATCACCAATTCTCCCAGATAGCCAATTCTTTGAAAGAAGAAGATGATTATATTATTGATGAAAAACTTAAAGCCGTAACCTTCACCGAAAAGGGACAGGATAAGGTTGTTGGCCGGCTTAATTTTGACCCTTGGGCCCAAAGCGACATTATCACCGCTCACCAATTGGAATCAGCCCTAAAAGCCAAGGCCTTATTTAAAAAAGACAAGGATTATATTGTTAAAAACGGTCAAGTTATTATTGTTGACGAATTCACGGGGCGTTTGATGCCGGGAAGGAGATATTCGGGCGGTTTACATCAAGCGATTGAAGCCAAAGAGGGAGTTAATGTTCAGGCCGAGTCAAAAACCTTAGCTAGTATCACTTTTCAAAATTATTTTCGGCTTTATAAAAA
>CAYLHU010000006.1:13777-19437 GCA_964383715.1 uncultured Candidatus Saccharibacteria bacterium | reverse complement strand
ATTGGGATTTTATTAGACATTAAAATAATTAGAAATTAGAAATTATATTCATCATGCTTCCTAAACATAAAGAACAAAGAGTAATCGTCCTGATTGATGTCCAAAATCTTTATTATTCAGCTCGAAATCTTTATTCCACTAAGGTTAACTTCCAAGAAATTCTTAAAAAAGCGGTTTCCGGCCGAAAACTCGTTCGGGCTTTTGCCTATGTTGTCAGGACAAAAACTGGCGAAGAAAAACCATTTTTTAAGGCCCTCACGAGTTTAGGTATAGAAACAAGAGTAAAAGACCTCCAAGAGTTTTATGGAGGCGAGAAAAAAGCCGATTGGGATGTCGGATTAGTGATTGACGCTGTTCGGGCATCTAACAGTGTCGATGCCGTCATTCTCTGTTCCGGAGACGGCGACTTTGTCCCCTTAGTTGATTATTTAAAAAACCAAGGAAAAAGAATTGAAGCCATAGCTTTTGAAAAAACCACTTCCTCCAAATTGAGAGAGGCGGTTGACGAATTCACCGACATAGGAGAGAAACCAAAGACATTCTTGTTGGGAAAGTGATTAAATATCAAATTTTTAACCAATTTCTCAACCTGAATAAAGTTGACTTAACTGTTTTTTAAATCCAAAATCCAAATTTCAAATTACAAATCAATGTCAAACCCTAAAATCTAAAACGAGTTTGCGAAACGCTCAATGACAGTTCTGCTATCATTTCGGCTCGTCCACTTTGTGGACTTGCTTTTCAACATTTGAGCTTTGGATTTGAATTGACATTTGGATTTTGATATTTGGATTTAAGTCAAAGCATTAAACATTATATTCATTATGAATTTTAAATTAAAAATAGATAAAAACGAAATAGATGTTCAAACTGAAAAATTAGCCGACCAAGCGTCGGGTTGTTGTTTAATTAGAATGGGAGAGACATCTCTTCTCTGTGTTTCCCAACAAGGCAAAGAAAGAAGTGATTTAAATTTCTTCCCCCTAACTTGTAATTACGAAGAAAAATTTTATGCTGCCGGGAAGATATTGGGTTCTCGATTTATCCGAAGAGAAGGACGGCCGTCCACCAAGGCCGTTTTAAACTCCCGAATGATTGACCGAACTATCCGCCCCCTTTTTCCTAAGGAACTTAAAAAAGAAATTCAAATTACATCAAGCTGTTTGAGTTGGGATAGTAAAAACGGCCCGATAATCCCCGCCTTAATCGGGACATCTATTGCTCTTTCGATTTCCGATATTCCTTGGCAAGGACCAATTGGAGCTGTTAGGGTGGCGAAAATAGCCGGCAACTTGGTATTAAACCCGACATACGAAGAAAGGGAGAATAGCGATTTTGAAATTATTATTTCAGGGATAGAAGAAAAAGGAGAGATTTTAGTCAATATGATTGAATTCCAAGGGAAAGAAGTTGAGGAAAAAATTGTCTTAGAGTCATTTGATTTCGCCCTCCCCTACTTGAAAGACATTATTGATTTCCAAAAGGACCTGGTTAAGAAAATCGGCAAAAAAAAGAGTGCCCTTCCGCCTCTTTTTGAAAATAAGGAAATTGAAAAAAATGTTAAAAAGTTTTTAACAGAAAAATTAGAAAAAGTTATCTATCAAAAAGACAATCAGGAAAGGTCTAATGGGTTAGAATCTTTCAAAGAAGAGATATTTGAAAAAATGAAGGAAAATATCTCAAACCCGGAAGAAGAAAAGAATAATAAAATCAGTTTGATTGAAAGTATTTTAGAAAAAGAGACAGAAAGAATTATTAAAGAGACCATTTTAAACTCGCCGGATGACAAAGAAAAAAGGCCCGACGGAAGAAAATTAGATGAAATCAGAAAAATAGAGACGGATATTGGTCTTCTGCCAAGAGTCCACGGTTCCGGTCTTTTCACTAGAGGGAAAACAAGGGTTTTATCCGTTTTAACATTGGGAGCCCCCGGCGATGAACAACTTATGGATGAAATGGAAATATCCGCTAAAAAAGGGTTTCTTCATCACTATAATTTTCCCGCCTATTCTTCGGGAGAAACAGGTCCGGCAAGAAGCCCGGGCAGAAGGGAAATCGGGCATGGGGCTTTGGCTGAAAAAACCATTTCTCCCTTACTCCCCAACAAAGACGACTTCCCCTATACCATTAGAATCGTCAGTGAAATTTTAAGTTCCAACGGGTCAACAAGTATGGCTTCGGTTTCAGGGGCCTGCTTGGCCTTAATGGACGGTGGAGTCCCGATTAAAGGACCCGCGGCCGGGGTTGCTATGGGTTTGGTAAAGGAAGGAAAAAAATATAAAATTCTAACCGACATCCAGGGGCCGGAAGACCACTATGGAGATATGGATTTTAAAATAGCCGGGACGGAGAAAGGGATAACCGCAATGCAAATGGATGTTAAAATTAGGGGGATAGATAAGAAAATTATTGAGGAAACATTGGAAAGGGCGAAAACAGCCCGCTTGGAGATATTGAAAACCCAAAATAAAACTATTTCGACTCATAGAGAAAACCTTTCACCCTTTGCCCCTAGAGTTTATGTCTTATCTATCAACCCCGAAAAAATAGGAACCGTAATAGGCCCGGGCGGAAAGATGATTAATAAGATTATTGAAGAATGCGATGTTTCTATTGATATTGAAGATTCTGGGAAGGTCTTTGTAACATCCAAAGATAAAGAAATGGGAGAAAAGGCGATTGAATGGGTAAAGAATCTTACCCGAGAAGTAGTAATAGGCGAAATTTTTCAGGGAAAAGTCAAAAGGATTTTCGGCTTCGGGGCAATGGTTGAAATTCTTCCCGGTCAAGAAGGCCTCGTTCATATTTCTGAATTTAGCGATTCTCGAATTGAAAAAGTGGAAGACGCGGTTAAAATCGGCGACATTGTTCCGGTAAAAGTCGTCGGCATTGACGACCAAGACCGAATCAATCTTTCGGCCAAACAAGCTGGATTCAAAATAAAAAAGAAAGAAAATGTCTAATTGCTCTAATTGCTCTAATATCTAATCAAATCCCAATGACCAAATCCCAAGCAATAACGACTTTTAGAAATTGAAAAACAGTTGTCGGAAATCAGAAAATAGTAGGGGAAACAAATATCAGAAATCAGTTGGAATTTTCTTGTTTTCTGCTTTCTTATTTCTCTACCGATTTCTGTTTTCTGTTAACAGATTTCTGTTTTCAAATTATCAAACTTAAATATTAGGATATGCGATGAAAACTCCTTTCTCATTTTTACGAGTTCGCTCCGCTCACTCGTGGTCAATTAGAAATTAGGTTAATTTTATTCGCCTATGATTCCTGAAAACGCCTCTCAAAAACTTACCGAAGAAAAGGTTTCCCGGATATTAAACGCAGGGAAACTTTTGTTAATGAAAGAAGATTTAAAGGCATTGAGAAAGAAAAAGGATTTCAAAGAATCAGTTAAGGAAGATTTCAAAGATAAGGCCATTGTGGAAGAAATAAGAAAAAGAGCCGAAGAAGAAAAGGAGAAAATAGAAAGGCAGAAGATAATCAGAGAGAAAGAGATCGAAACCGAAAGAGAGAGATTCGAGGAAGAGAAAAAGAGAGAAGAAGAAATCAGAGCCGAAAGAGAAAAGAAAGAAGCCGAAGAAGAAAGGGCTGAAAAAGAAAGAAGGGAAGCTGAAGCTGAAGCTGAAGCCGAAGCCGAATCAAAATCCGAAAGAGAAAAAATTAGAGAAAAAAAGGAAAAAGAAGAACAAATTCAAACCGAGAGAGAAAAGAGAGAGGCCGAAGAAAAGAGGATTGAGTCAGAGAGAAAAGAAAAAGAAAGAAAGGAGGCCGAATTAGAAAAAGAAAGAATTAAAAAAGAGAAAGAAGAAACAGCTAAAAATTCTTTGAAAAATTTAAAAAGAGAAATTGAAGAAATTGACTTAAAAATAGAAAAAATTCTCGACAAGAAAAAACCTTTAGATATGGAGAGAAATAATCTCCAAGAAAAAGAAATTGAATTAGAGAAAATTATTAACCCAATTTTGGAGAAAGAGAAAAAAGTGGAAAAAAGAAGAATAGAGATAGAGGCAAAAGAAAGAGAGGCAAGTGATCCCGAAGAAAAACACCTTATTGAGAACAAAAGATGGGAGATAGAAGAAAAGATAAGGGAAACAGAGAAAGAGAAATGGGGCATTGGAGAGAAAATAGAAAGAATCCAATCTCAAATCAAAGATATTGATGTGAAAATAAGGATTATTACGAAAGACAAGGAAGAACTTGAAGAAAGGAAAAGAATTATTTTTAAGAAATTGGAAAAGGTGGACTTTGCTAAAAGGCAGGTGATCCTCAAAAAACAATTGTTCTTCTTGAACGAGAGAAGGGGGAAATTATCAGAAATAAAAAATAACTTAGAAGAGGAAGAAGAAAAGTTAAATAAGGAAATTTCCTCCGTCTTAAAAGAAGAAAAAGAATTGGAGGAAAAGCAAAAAATAATTGAACAAGAAGAGAAAGAAAGTAAAAACCTAAGAGAAGAAAAAGAAGCGGAGAAAAAGAGATGGGAAATTGAAAAAATAAGGGAAACAACTGAACAAAAAAGATGGCAATTGGAAAAAAATCTTAAAGAACTGAGAAAGAAAATAGAAAAAGTAAAGATTGAAGAAAGAGAAATACTAAAACAAGATAACAAAACAAAAGAAGAAATAGAAGAATTGGATATATTCCTGAAATATGGAAAGGAAAAAGGTCAGCAAATAATTTCTCAAAGAGAGATAGAAAAGAGTAGGCCTTCCGCCCCTTCTATCCCCGAAGAAATATTAAAATCACAACAAGAAGAGAGAGAGAAGCCCGCCTCTTTACCCGACGAAGCTCCTGCCCCTTTACCCGATGAAGTTCCTTTGGAAGTAAAAGCGGAGGTTAAGGCCTCCGTGGACAAGTTGGTGTTTGAAGAAAAATTTAAGGCGAGAGGACCAATATCCAAGGAGGAGATTTTAAGAAAATTAACAAAGGTTTCTCCGGAAGAAAGGAAGAAAAGGGAGGAGTTTCTAACCCGGGTTTCAGGAAAAAACCAAAGGAAAGGTCTTCCTTCTTTGGATATTAAAGAAAAGGAAGAAAATAAAGAAATTGTTTTCCGCCCGATTGTCAAACAGTCATCTTTTTGGGAAAAACTTTTCGTTCGGGTTTTGGTTATTGTTTTGATATTGGGAATTGCCGTCGGAATTTATTTTCTTACCCACAACTTTATTCAAGAAAAAGAGCCATCTCCTGAAAACCCAAATCTACCTCAAACAGAGGCAACGAGCACTCTCCCTTTAAGTGAGGCAACGAGCACTATCCCCATAAGCGAAGCAACGAGCACAGAACCGGCCAAAGAGCAAGAAAACCCAACCCCACTTATTCTTGTGGCGACAACCACCGTTATAAAAATAGAAAACCCTTCCGATAACATTGGCTTATCGCTTGAAGAAGTTCTGAAAGAGGATTTTGAAAAAAATAATTTCTCCCAAATTTTATTTCAAAACTCCGAAGACAAAAGTTTTTTGGATTTAAAGGAGATTTTTGACTTCCTCCAAGTTAAGACCATTGAAGAATTTTGGGAGAAAGTAGGGACAACAACAATTTTTGTTTATTCTTCAGAAAACACCAACCGATTTGGATTTATTTCTGAAGTTAAGGAAGGGAAAGAAGGATTAGAAAGTTTAATGGGAGAATGGGAAAACACAATAGCC
>CAYLHU010000006.1:12410-13677 GCA_964383715.1 uncultured Candidatus Saccharibacteria bacterium | reverse complement strand
CCTCAAGCAAAATACTGTATAAAATGTCAATCGTAATCTGATTTTATGGAAGCAGAGACCAAAAAAATAAGTTCTTCCAGAATTGAAATTTTGTTTAATTTTGAATGGGAAGAATTTTCCCCTTATTTAGACAAGGCCTGCTCTCTTTTAACAAGAGGTTTAAAAATTCCAGGATTCCGACCGAATAAAATTCCTCTGGAAATAGCCGAAAGAGAAATTGGTCAAGATAAAATTTTAGCCGAGGCGGGAAGATTGTTTGTTGAAAAAAAATACTCCGATTATATTGTGGAAGAAAAGTTGGAAGTCATAGGACACCCGGAAGTAAAAATTCTAAAATTGGCTTTCAAGAATCCTTTCTCTTTCAAAATCGAAGTTGATGTCTTACCGGAAATTAATCTTCCCGACTACAAAAAAATAGTTTCCTCCATTGAAAAAGAAAAGGTCTCTGTGAATGAAAAGGAGATTGAGGAAGCATTGGAGTTTTTGAGAAAATCCCGGGCAATCTTTAAAAATTTGGATAGAGAGGCAAAGAAAAACGATTTTTTGGAAATTGAATACAATTCCCCCCAAATTGAAAATAACAAAAAATATCAAGATAGATTTCTCTTGGGCGAAGGACATTTTGTCCCTGATTTTGAAAACAATCTCTACGGCCTGAAGCCCAAAGAGAAAAAAGATTTTTCCATAAAATTCCCCGATGATTTTAATAATAAGGCCTTGGCTGGTAAAAAAATTGATTTTAAGATTGAGGTAAAAAAAGTTCAATCAATGAAAACTCCTGAGTTGAGCGATGAATTTGCTAAAACATTAGGTAGTTTCAAAAATTTAGAAGAATTAAAGAAAAGTATTAAAGACGGAATCACCCAAGAAAAAGAGTTTCAGGAAACCCAGAAAAGAAGAGAGCGACTATTGGCTAAAATCAGCGAAGAAACAAATATGGAAATCCCCCCTTCCCTAATTTCCATCGCCCAAAATGACCTAATGAAGGACTTGAAGGAAAATGTAAAGAATAATCTGAAAATTCCTTTTGAAAAATACCTTCTGGAAGCCAAGAAGACCGAAGAAGAATTAAAAGAAGGTCTTAAAAATTTGGCCAAGGAGAAAGTTAAAAAGTTTTTAATATTAAACGAGTTGGGTAAAAAAGAGAAGGTAGAAATTAAAAACGAAGAAATTGAATCAGCGGTTAACGATTTTTTGAAAAATTATCCGGAGGATAAAGAGGCCAAAAATAAATTAGACATCAATAAATTAAAAGAATATTATAAAA
>CAYLHU010000006.1:4801-12310 GCA_964383715.1 uncultured Candidatus Saccharibacteria bacterium | reverse complement strand
ATGCCAATAATACCAACAATAATTGAAAAGTCCCAGAAAGGAGAAAGAGTTTATGATATCTTCTCCCGACTTTTAGAAGAAAGAATCGTTTTTTTAGCCGGACCCATAAACGACAGTTTGGCCAATTTAGTTATCGCCGAAATTCTCTTTTTGACCGCAAAAGATCCAAAGAAAGACATTACGCTTTATATTAATAGCCCCGGCGGTTCGGTTACGGCCGGTTTGGCTATTTACGACACAATGCAATATGTTGAATGTAATATATCCACTATTTGTATCGGAATGGCCGCCTCAATGGGAGCCACCCTTTTAACGGCTGGAGAAAAAGGGAAAAGATTCGCTCTGCCCAATTCCGAGATTCTGCTTCATCAAGTCGCTGGTGGAATAAAAGGGCAAGCGACCGACATTGAGATTGAAGCCAGGCAAATTATAAAAATGAAAGAAAAATTAAACCAAATCTTAGTTGAACGCACCGGTCAGCCCCTCAAAAAAATAGAGAAAGACACTGACCGAGATTTTTATCTTTCAGCCGAAGAGGCGAAAAAATACGGACTTATTGACGAAGTCATAAAAGGAAAGGGGAATAAAAATGGATAAAAAAATTACTATTTTAATTACCGTTTTGGCAGTTGTTATTGTTTTTTTAATAGGACTATCGTCTTATCTTTTTCTTGAACTCAAGGCGATGAAAGCCAATCAGTCCTTGATTTCTAGACAACCCACTTTAGCGGAAGTAAAAGCCGGTGAAATTGGAGAGATTTGGTCTCAAAACGAAGAAAGCGGAGAGAAAATTCCCTTCATTTCTTCCAATATGCCCCTTTCCATATTCAGTGTTTCAGGGATTATCAAAGAAATTAAAACTGACGAATTAATTGTCAGGGGTGACGGAAATAATTTTGCCGACCAGTCCCCCCGGGACTTAATTATTAAGATAAATCCTAACAGTTTGATTTTTATTGGAGAGAATCAGTTTTTAGGCAAAGAAGGTCTTAATTATTTAGAAATCGGAATAAATGTCTTAATTTCCTCAAAGGAAAACATCCGAGGAAAAACAAATTTTGATTTGAAAAATTTAAAAATATTTTAAAAAGGTCTAAAAATAAAAAATTAGAACAGATATTGTGTCTAAAAAAATAATAAATTATTGGCTTAAAACAAGTCAACATGATTATAAGACAATGTTGGGATTGTTTAGGATTAAAAGATACTCAGATTGTCTGTTCTTTGGTCATATTATTCTTGAGAAAATATTAAAGGGGTTAATAGTAAAAAATACCGGCAAAGAAGCTCCATATATTCATGACCTTGTCAGACTTCAGGCATTAGCTAAAATAAAATTAGAAAAAGATAACTTGAAATTTTTAAAAGAAGTAAATAATTTCAATATTAGAGTTCGTTACCCTGATTATAGATTACGTTTTTATAAAATCTGTACTAAAGAATTTACAGAAAAACGTTTTAAAAAAATTGTTAATTTATATAGAGAATTATGTCAAAAACTCAAGTAAAAAATATAGCAAAAGAATATGCCAATAAATTAAAAGCAGAAGGATATCCTTTTTCTGCAATCTATCTTTTTGGTTCATATACTCAAGATAGAGCCGATAAGTGGAGTGATATTGATATAGCCGTTATTTCAGATAAATTAAAAAGAAATTGGTGGAAAAATGAAATACTATTATCACATTTAAGTTTAGAAGTGGATACAAGAATAGAACCTCATGGTTTTACTGTGGAAGATTTTAAAGAGGGAGATGACCCAATGGTACATAAAATTAAAAAAACTGGCGTAAAAATATTATAATCAATAAAAAAATCATTTTTAAAAAGGTCTATTATAATCGATGAAGACTCTGTCTTCATCTCTAATTTCACTTTTGCTTCGCAAAAGCTCATTTTATGGTTAAAAAAATCTCTCTTTTTGTTAGTGTTTTAATCTTAACTCTTGCTTCCAGTTATTTCATTTTTGCCTGGACCGAACCAACTGCCAGCCCACCGGGAAGCAATGTTCCAGCTCCCCTCACTGGAATAGGGAATCAAACTATTAATGGAAGTTTAGCTATTACTAGTAATAGTAATGATAAAATTATCTTAGAAGGAACACAATCTGCCCCTCATACTATCTATTTAAAAAACAACAAGGGAATTAGATTTTGGGACGATGTTAATGGTGAATTGATGAAAGTTACCAATGCCGGCGATATTTATATCAAAAATGGACTAACTGTCGGTTCCAATTCCAATATCTATCTTAATAATGGAACAATATGGAACGTTTCAGAATATAGATTAAATAGTGGATCTAGAATTTGGGATAATACTTACGGCGATTTAATGTTAAGTCCGGGAGGAACAGACCAAAAAGTTAGAGTTTCTGGCAGCTTATGTTTAGACAACGTTTGTCATCCTTCTTGGCCATCAGGAGGTCTTACCTCTTGTGCTTCTTGTGACAGTACTTTTGTGAATGTTAGCGGTGATAGTATGACAGGTAATTTAACTGCTCCAAAGTTTATCGATTCCGACAATAGCGCTTTTTATGCTGACCCGAGTTATGTTAGTGTTTTTTTTGATATGAGCGCTAGTTTTTATCGTGATAGAGATAATCCCAGTTATTATGTCGACCCAGCTAGTGTTAGTAAGTTCAACACTATTAATTTAGGAGGGGTTAGCCGTTCTACTTGGCCATCAGGAGCCGATGGGAATGATTATGTCAACAGTATGACTTTTAATACTGGAACTGGGGTTCTCACTTTAACCCGCACTGACGGAGGAACGGTTACAAAGAACTTAGACGGTAGATACCTTACTTCTTGCTCTTCCTGTAATAATACTTTTGTCAATCAAAACGGTGACACTATGACAGGTAATTTGGAGATTGAGGCCTCTTTGACCGTTTTTGATAGTTCGTATTTTGGTAACAATTTGACTGTTAATGGAACAATGACCGCTAATAAATATTATGGCGACGGCAGTAGTTTAACAGGAATAAGCGGAGACGGGAACAATTTTGTCAACAGCATAGATTTCAATACCGGTACCGGGGTTTTAACTCTTGGTCGTTCCGGTCTTTCTAGTTTAACCAAAGATTTAGATGGAAGATATCTTACCTCTGCTCTTACTTCTTGCTCTTCCTGTAATAATACTTTTGTCAATCAAAACGGTGACACTATGACAGGTAATTTGGAGATTGAGGCCTCTTTGACCGTTTTTGATAGTTCGTATTTTGGTAACAATTTGACTGTTAATGGAACAATGACCGCTAATAAATATTATGGCGACGGCAGTAGTTTAACAGGAATAAGCGGAGACGGGAACAATTTTGTCAACAGCATAGATTTCAATACCGGTACCGGGGTTTTAACTCTTGGTCGTTCCGGTCTTTCTAGTTTAACCAAAGATTTAGATGGAAGATATCTTACCTCTGCTCTTACTTCTTGCTCTTCCTGTAATAATACTTTTGTCAATACTAGTGGTGATAATATGAGTGGGACATTATCTATTTCTACCGGTTCCTCCTATGGTGTGTATAGTTCAGGTAGACTTTATGGCGTTTTTGGTAGTGGTCCCGGTAGTGCCTATGGCATTCTTGGTGTCGGTAGCAACTATGGCGTTTACGGTTCCGGTAGCACCGCTGGATATATGGCTGGTAATCTTTATGTCTCTGGAACATGTTCTGGTAGTAATAGTTGTAATGATGACATCGCAGAAAAATGGGTTTCAGAAAAGGCCTTGGAGCATATCCATTGCGGGGAAGATAGATTTAATTATCTAAATAAAGAAATAACCGATGAAGAAAAAGAAAGTTATCAATACTCATGTATATTGGACCCTGATTTCAAACTTGAATTTGAGGGAGGCGATGTAGTTTGTTTTGAAAGAGCGATGGGTTCCGTTACCGTTATAAAATATTGTGAAAAGGCCTATGATAAAACAGTATTATCAACAATAAATTACGAAGCGACTATGATTATCGGCGCGGAGTATTATCCATATCCCGTCTCTTTAACCGGTAATATTCCTGTAAAAGTTATTTGTGATAACCCAATAGAGATTGGAGATTCTTTAGTGGCTTCCGATGTGCCGGGTTATGCAATAAAATTAGACATTTCAAATGTCGCATCTTTCCAAGGGCTTCAAGATAAAAATGACGCAAAATTCGCCAAAGCGCTTGAGTCCTGCAATTCTGGGAGAAAAATTATCAGAGCTTGGAAATAAAAAAGGTCTAATATCAAATTGTTAAAAATTTATGGAATCAAAACAAAAAATATGTATCCCCGCAGTAATTTTATTAGTCATCGGGATTATCGTTAGTTATAATTTAGGATTAAAACGGGGAGAACAAAAAATTGAGAAAAAATACCAAACTAAAATTGAGGAAATTTTCCCTGCTGTGCCGGAGCCGAAAGAAGTTTTTTCTATTTGGGGGAAAATTCAAGAGGTTAAAGAAAACAGTTTAACAGTAAATGCCGTTTTTGGGACTACTAATCCTTTTGAAGAAGAAAAAACTGAATTAAAGACAATCAATCTCTCCGAAAACATACTGATTGTGAAACAAGTTGAAAAATCTCCTCAAGAGATGGTTATTGAAAAAGAAAATTTTGAAAAAACCCTTAGAGAAAATCCCGATTCAAATATTTTCCCGCCAGAGTTTTTTAAGGAAGTTAGTATTTCCTTTTCTGATTTGAAAATAGAAGATGATGTCAGGGTGGAGAGCGAAGAAAATATTAAGGGAAAAACTGAATTCACGGCTAAAAAAATAATTTTGGAAAGTTTTTAGTAATTTTAAGAAAAAATTAAAAAAATCGCTTTTCTAATTTCGTATGAAAAAAAGTTTGTTTTTTAAGTTAATTGTTTTTTTGTTAACCTTTGGATTGATAATAATAATGTTTTCAACCATTGGAGACGAAATAAGAAAAGCAGAGGCGAATAGCGGAGATAATGTTTTTGGCTATGCTTGGTCAGAAAATATTGGCTGGATTAGTTTTAATAATACAAGCGGAGGCGGAACTACGGATTACGGAGTGGATATTGATGAAAACGGCCTTGTTTCCGGCTATGTCTGGTCAGAATACATTGGCTGGGTATCTTTTAACCAATCTGAACTTTCCGGATGTCCATCAGGAACTTGTAGCGCTCAAATAGAATTAGGAACGGGAAATTTGCTTGGTTGGGCAAAGGCATTGACTATATCTGACGGCTGGATTAAATTACAGGGTTCTGATTACGGGGTCAACTTAAACTCGGAAACAAAGGAGTTTGAGGGCTGGGCTTGGGGGAGTGAAACAATCGGTTGGATTAGTTTTAATTGTCTTAATAGCGATGTCTGCGGGATTTCGGATTACAAGGTAAAAACAACTTTTGAACTTAATTCTCCTCCGACCGCTCTCAATCTTTCGGTTGAGAAAGGCAATTATTGTATTATCCCCTCTCATTCTTTTTCCTGGCAGTTTTCAGACCCCGAAGAAAAGAACCAATACGCCTATCAACTTCAAGTAGGAGATGATTTTGATTCGGGGAAAACAATCTCCGCTTCTAATAATGTCTCCGTTATAGTCGCTAAAAATCCAGGAGAAAACCAGTTATCTTATAATACCGACTACTCTTGGAGGGTTAAGGTTTGGGATGAAAAAGATGTCTCTTCCGATTGGGTTAATGGAACGAATTTTAGAACCGAGTCCCATATGTATCCTTCTCCTGATTTTATCTGGACACCTGATGTTCCCACAAAGGGAGAAGTTGTTATTTTTAACTCTGATTCCAGTGATTGTTATAATATAAGCAACAATAGAATTTCCTGCCCCTCCAATTCTTTTCTTTGGATATTTCCTGATGACATTGAGTTCAGTAAGGGCGACACCGCGTCAAGAAATCCCGAAGTAAAATTCAATTCCAGCGGACCTCAAGATGTTTCTCTCCGAATAACCGATGATGTTGGCAGTTGTTCTCTTACCCAGCCAATTAACATAGGAATTTCCCTGCCTCAATGGCAGGAAGTGAGCCCCTAATAAAATTAACCTAATTATTCTAATTAACCTAATTAACCTAATAAAACGCCAATGTCTAATGGTGAAATAACCAAAAATAAATATGATCTTGAAGAGCGAACTGCGAAGTTCGGCGAAAATATAATTAAGTTCATCAAAAAAATTCCAAGAGATGTTGTGGGTTTACCGCTTATGTCACAATTAGTAAGAGCGGGAACAAGTGTGGGGGCAAATTATTGTGAAGCAGATGATGCAGAGTCCAGCAAGGATTTTAAACATAAGATAGGAATTTGTAAAAAAGAAGCTAGAGAAACAAAACATTGGCTACGGATGATAGCCACAGCTTATCCTAACTTAGCGGAAGAAATAAAAGGTCTTTGGACAGAGGCAAAAGAGCTTAATCTTATATTCAACGCAATTATCCGTTCGTTGAAAAAGAAAACTTAGACATTAGACATTTAAAAATTAGAAATTGATTAGGCGATGAAATCTTCGATTTCATCTTTACTCACTTACAAACGAATGAAATGAGTGAGCCGAAATGACAGCTTCGCTGTCATTGAGCGCTTCGTAAGTTCGTGAATAATTAGAAATTAATTAGAATAATTAGAATAATTAGAAATTAGAATAATTCTATTCTTCCATATTTTCTTTGACATCAACCATTTTTTCTGTTAAACTAAATATAGTTATGTTTATTCAAATAAAAACTTATGAATCAAATTACCCTGCTTATAGCGGGCACTATTTCGTTAATAATAGGTTCAATTTTAGGATATTATGCCCGTCAATCAATCGCTAAAAAGAGAAAGGGAACAATAGAACAGAAACTTCAAAAGAAAATTGAGCAAGCTAAGAAAGAAAGCGAGATAATTCTAATCCAGGCCAAAGAAAAATCAGATACAATCGTTTCCCAAACCCAAAAAGAAGTTGATGAAAGAAGAAAGGAATTGCTAAAAACAGAAAGCCTGCTTTATAAGAGAGAACATATTTTAGACAAAAAAATTTCTAATTTTGAAACCAAAGAAAAGGATTTTGAGGAACAGTTGGGAAAATTAAAACACTTAAAAGAAAACTTACTTGAAGCAAAAGAAAAAATCCAAAAGAACTTGGAAGAGGTTTCTGGTCTTTCTAAAAAAGAAGCGAGGGGAGAATTGTTGAAAGAAGTAGAGAAAGAATCAAAAATAGAATTAATTGAAAGAATGCAAAAATTAGACCAGGAGGGAGAGGAGAAACTTAAAGAAAGGGCACAAGAAATGATAACTCAAGCAATTCAGAGATACGCCCTTTCCCAAGTTCAAGATGTTACAACTAGCACCGTTTCTCTGCCTTCGGACGAAATAAAGGGAAGAATTATCGGAAAAGAAGGAAGGAACATAAAAACACTTGAAAAATTGACTGGGGTGGAAATTATTGTTGACGATACTCCGGAGACCGTCGTTATCTCCGGATTTAGTCCTATCCGTCGCCAAATCGCTAAAATAACCTTAGAAAGATTGATTAAAGACGGCCGAATTCAACCGGC
>CAYLHU010000006.1:0-4701 GCA_964383715.1 uncultured Candidatus Saccharibacteria bacterium | reverse complement strand
AAGAAAGCCGGACTTCTTCATGACATCGGCAAATCAATAGACCAGCAAATCGAAGGTTCTCATGTTGATATCGGGATTAAGGTCTTAGAAAAGTTTGAGCAAAAGAAAGAGATAATTGACGCAATGAAAGCCCACCATGAGGACTACGAAGCAAAGTCATTAGAGGCGATAATAGTTAAAGTGGCTGACCAAATTTCTGGAGCTAGGCCGGGAGCTCGAAAAGATACTGTTGAAAATTATCTAAAACGACTTGAAGAATTAGAAAAAATCGCCCTGGATTTCAAAGAAGTAAAAAAGGCCTATGCTATTCAAGCCGGAAGGGAAATTAGGGTTTTTGTTAAACCGGAAGAAATTGGGGACTTAGAGAGCCACAAGTTGGCTAAGGATATCGCCAATAAAATTCATCAAGAACTCACATACCCCGGTGAAATCAAAGTTAATCTTATCCGGGAAACAAGGGTGATTGAATACGCAAGATAAAAAGGTTATAATGAATAAGATAATATACTAAACCTATCGCCATTTTCTATTGGGAGTGACGCGAGGTAAAGGTCGATTTGATTAAATATTTTTAAAAAAAATGCCAAGAATAACAAAAGAAAATTTAGTTGAGGTTTTAGCCAAGAAAGTTTGTTGCTCCAAAAAAGAAGCTGTTGATTGTTTGAACTTGCTCTTGGAAGAAATTAAAGATTCTCTAAAGAAGGGAAACGATGTGGTTTTAACAGGTTTCGGTACTTTCGTCATTTCTAAAAGGAAAGCTCGAACAGGTAGGAACCCTCAAACTGGAGCCACCCTTAAAATCCCTGCCCGAAAAGCTGTGAGGTTCAAAGCCAGTAAGACATTGAAAGATGCTGTAAAATAAGATCCAACTGATTGACTTACTCTAAAAATCCCGCTCTTAGGCGGGATTTTTAATAATCATTTTTAGTTCTTCTTTTTTCTTTTTCAGTAATAATTCTGTTTTTGCTTCTATCATTAAACGCAAAATATTTTCCGTATTTGAAGGCCTAACACTAAACCAATAATCAGGAAAATCAACCCTTAAACCATCAATAAAAGAGATTTTCTCTCCCTTGTATTTCTTTTCAAGTTCTTTAATTTTCTCATTCTTATCTCTCACTTCTAAGTTAATCGCTCCCGAATAAAAATATCTTTTATATTTGGAAATTATTTCGGAAATTGGTTTCTTTTCTTGAGCTATTTTTTCCAAGACCTTTAACAAAATAACTAAAGGAGTTTCTGAAAAATGATATTTGCTTAAAAAATAATGACCAGAATATTCACAGCCAAAAACAGCTCCTTCGCCCCTCATTTTATCCTTAATATAACTATGTCCAACTCTCCAAGGAATAGCCAAGATATTATTCTTTTTTGCCACATCTCTAATCACATTGCTTGAACAAACAGTGTAAATAATTTTCTCTTTAATGTTTTCATGAAAAAGGGTCTCTATTATTAAACAACTTATAAAATCAGGAAGAATTGTCTCTCCCTTCTCGTCAATAAAGACAATCCTATCGCCATCGCCATCTAAAGCCACTCCCAAATCAAGTTTCTTATCCAAAACAATTTTTTTTAGGTCTTTTAGATTTTCTTCCTTTAAAGGGTCGGGTAGATGATTAGGAAACTTTCCTTTTAAACAGGGAAATAAATGATAAATTCTAACGGGAAGAAACTTTTTGAATTTTCTAATAAGAGAACCCGAAACGGCATTGCCGGTATCAATGGCTATTTTAAGGTCCTTGATTTTTTTTATTTCTACTTCTTCAAGATTAAGTTTTATATATTCTTCTAAAAATTGTTTGTTTTTATTTTTTTGGAAGTTTAACTTTGATAAAAATTTTGGTTTTTTACTTCTTTTTTTATTTTTTAATTCAAAAACTATTTTTTTTATTTCTTCCAAGCCACTCTCTCCGGCAATTAAAACAGCGTCCCTGCCAACAATTTTACACCCGTTATATTGAGGGGAAAGATGAGAAGCGGTTATTTGAACTCCTCCGTCATAACCGAACTTCCAGACGCTGAAATAAAACATCGGGGTAGAACTTAGGCCAATATTAATAACTTTCCCCCTCTCCTCTAAAATTCCTCTTTTTAAAGCCCGATAAAGAGAAAAGGAAGAGATTCTATTGTCCCGGCTAAGGACAATTTTTAATTTTTCCTTCTTCTCTTTTTTTCTTAAAAAAATAATTAAAGCTCTCCCGATGAGTTCAACCGTTTCTTCATTGATTTCTTCGGGATAGATCCCCCGAATATCATAAGGCTTAAAAATTTTTGGTTCTATATTTTTCATAATCACTTTATTCTATTATAGCAAAAAAACAAAAAAAATTTAAATCTAAAATTGGGGGAGGCCCGTCCTCCCCTCGGTTTGGGGGAGGCCCGTCCTCCCCCGTTTTTCACTTGTCCACTTGTTCACTTGTCCACTTGCTATTGCCTTTTTGAAAAAAATAGTTAAAATGGAACTATTATGGATAAAAGAAACTACGAAATAACCTATTTAATAAATCCCGGATTAAATCGTTCGGAACTGGAGGTCTTTCGTCAAAAAATCAGTTCCTTATTGAAAAACAATGGAGAAATTATTCGGGAAAAAGAACCTGAAAAGACAAATCTTGTGTTCTCAATCAAAGGGAAAAAAGAGGCGTTTTTAGCAGTTCTTGAAGTTGAAAGCGAACCCGAAAAAATAATAAGTATTGGAAAAGAGTTAGAAAAGGAGGAAAATATTCTTCGTTTTATCATAATAAAAAGAGAATTTAAGAAAGAAAAAAAAGGGAGAAGAACAGGCAGAAAAAAAGATTCCGAAGAAAAGGTCAGAATTATTGAACCAACACATTTTTAAAAATAATGAATTTGAATAAAGTATTCGTTTTAGGTAATTTAACCAGAGACCCTGATAAAAGGGTTCTTCCTTCCGGTCAACCGGTTGTTTCTTTCGGATTAGCCACTAATCGATTTTACAATTCCAAAGAAGGAGAGAAAAAACAAGAAGCCGAGTTTCACAATATAACCACTTTTGGTAAATTGGCCGAGATTTCTTCCCAATACCTACAAAAGGGGTCATTAGCTTTAGTAGAAGGGCGATTAAAAACTAATTCTTGGCAAGATACAGCCGGAGTAAAACATTCTCGAACGGAAATTATCGCCGAACGGCTTCAGCTTGGTCCTCGAACAAGCGGTGGCTTCCCCAAGAAGGAAGAAAAACAAACTGAAAATAAAGACATTATCCACGAGGAAGAAATACCTATAATAGAGGAAGAAGATAGTGGAGAAATAGACCCTGAGAAGATACCATTTTAAAATCAAAAGTAAAAAATAAAAAATAAAAATGTAATTCAAAATGTAAAAAGAATTATCTTTTAATACTTTTTAAATTTTGAGCGAAGCGAATTATGTCTTGTTATTTTTGTCAAAGAAATTTAAAAGAAATTGATTTTAGAGACGTTAAAGCGTTAGGGATTTTTGTTTCCGCTCAAGCTAAAATTAAATCCCGAAAAAAAACCGGGCTTTGTGCTTGGCACCAAAAAAGATTGGCGGAAGCAATAAAAAGAGCCAGATTTCTGGCCTTATTGTCTTAAAACGAAAAAAGATGAAGACCTCTCTTCCATCTTAGCGCTAAAAAATCTTATTTTAAAATTTAAACAATCTTGCTCTTCTCTATAATTTCTTTTCTTATTTTCTCTTCAATTTCCGGTTTTTCTTTTAGAAAATCTTTGGCTCCTCCCACCCCTTGACCAATTTTTTCTTCTCCATACTGATACCAACTGCCATTTCTCTTAATTACCCCATATAAGAGACCGGTGTTAATTAAGTCGGCGGTTTTAGAAATTCCTTCGCTATAATAAATGTCAAACTCGGCTGTTCGAAAAGGAGCAGCTATTTTATTTTTTACAATTTTTGCCTTTATTCGAGAACCGACAATTTGTTCTTTTTGTTTAATCTGGGCAATTCTTCTAAGATTTATCCTAATTGACGAATAAAACTTTAATGCCATTCCTCCCGTTGTTGTTTCCGGATTCCCAAACATTACCCCGATTTTCATTCTTGTTTGGTTTAAAAATACAACCAAAGTTCCGGTCTTAGAAATAATTCCCGATAACTTTCTTAACGCTTTAGACATTAAACGGGCTTGAAGCCCTATTTGCTGACTCCCCATTTCGCCTTCTATTTCCACTTTGGGAGTTAAGGCAGCCACCGAATCAATAACTATGACACTGATTTCTTCGGACCTAACAAGCGACTCAACAATTTCCAAGGCCTGTTCTCCGGAGTCAGGTTGGGAAATTAAGAGTTTCTTAATATCAACTCCGATTTTCTTGGCATAAGCGGGGTCTAAAGCGTGCTCGGCGTCAATAAATGCCCCGACTCCTTTTTTCCTTTGGCTCTCGGCCAAAATGTGCAGAGCCAAGGTCGTTTTCCCACTACTTTCGGGACCATAAATTTCAATAACTCTGCCCCGAGGAACACCGCCAATTCCTAACGCCGAATCCAAAGAAATCGCTCCTGTTGAGATAACATCAACATCAACCGGCTTTATAGAAGTAAGATTCATTATTGCCCCTTCGCCAAATCTTTCTCTTATTTTATCTAAAACATCTTCTAAGCCACGCTTTAATTTTTCTTCTTTCTTTTTTACCATATTACTTTATTTTATAATATTTTTTTAAAAAATAATAGTTAAAAAATATCCAAAATGCCAAA
>CAYLHU010000005.1:8653-23222 GCA_964383715.1 uncultured Candidatus Saccharibacteria bacterium | reverse complement strand
TAACTCTTATTTAAATGTTGGTCAAGAATATTTTATTATTTTATTGCCTAAATAAAAAAATACTTAAATTATTTACTATTATTTCTTGAAAATGTTTTCAACAGTTTCTTCCACTTTATTAACACAATAAAATTATTTGTTGATTTTTCAACTGATTTGTTATAGTTTAAATAAAGGTGGATAATAAAAACATATGATCAAAAGCAATGAGGAACTTTGGCAAAGTGTTTTAGCCCAAATTCAGTTTTCTATTTCTCGAGCAAATTTTGCTACCTGGTTTAAGAATACTAAAATTTCCTCTAGAGAAAAGGGAGAGGTTGTCATTTCCGTTGAGAATTCGTTTTCTAAAGAGTGGATAGATAATAAATATTCTTCTCTGATATTAAAAATTATAAGAGAGTTAGATAAAGATACTAAAAATGTTAAATTCTTAGTCGGACAAGAAAAAAGGGTTTTTATTAAAACACAAACATCATCTAAAAAAGATGTAGAAGAAAATAAAGAAGATGTGAATCAGCTCCCTTTTCAGGAATTATCTGTTAACCAAAAGACCAATCTTAATCCTCATTATAATTTTGATAATTTTATTGTTGGAAAGTTTAATGAGATGTCTCACGCTGTGAGCTGGGCTATCTCCGAAAATCCGGGCACTGCTTATAATCCCTTATTTCTTTATGGAGATGTGGGGCTGGGGAAAACCCATCTTTTACAGGCCACCGGAAATAAAATAGATACTCTTTTTCCTGAAAAAAAAGTTAGATATATCCCCTGTGAAAGATTCGTTTCGGGAATAGTGAGCGCCATAAGAGACCATAGTATTGCCGAATTTAAAAAAAATCTAAGAGAAAGCGATGTTTTAATTATAGACGATGTCCAATTTTTCGCCGGCAAAGAAAAATCCCAAGAAGAATTTTTTCATATATTTAATATTTTTTATCAGTCCCAAAAACAGATAATTCTTTCATCAGATAGGCCACCTAAGGCCATTCCCGCCATAGAGGGAAGGTTAATGTCAAGATTTGAAGGGGGAATGATAAGTGATATAGGGACCCCCGACCTCGAAACAAGATTGGCGATATTAAAGGAAAAATGCGTCGAGAAAAATGTTAATTTAAAAACAAATGTTTTAGAATACATCGCCACCAATATTAGGAGCAACATCAGAGAAATGGAGGGGGCTTTAAATAGGTTAATATTTTTTGAGAAATTTAATAATAAGTCCCCCGACGTTGAAACGGCAAAAAAACTTTTAAGTAATTTAATCAATATTCCTCGAAAAAGAACTGATTTTAAGAAAATAATTAAGACCATATCTGAATTTTATAACCTAAAAGAAAGGGACTTGTTTTCAAAAACCAGAAAAAAAGAGATTGTCAGGCCAAGGCAGGTAGCGATGTATATTTTAAGGGAAGACCTAAACGAGTCATTCCCTTCAATTGGAAGAAAATTCGATGGGAAAGACCACACAACCATAATTTATGCTTACAATAAGATTGTTAAAGAAATAAAAGAAAATGACAATGTTTTATCGGAAATAAACTTAATTAGACAAAAATTATACAGTGAATTAAAGTAGGAAAAGGAGGGGGAAAATGATGGTCGAAGAAATTTACTAATAGTTATTAAACAATATAAAAACAATTAATAAACAACTTATCCTCATAATTAAAATTTGTTTTAATATTAGGGGTGGACATATTGGTGTTTTTATCCCAAATTAAATCAGGTATAATAATAGTAATAATAAATATATTTATTATTACTATCAATAATTAATTACGAGCCACGAAGTGGCGAGTCAAGATGAAGGTACTCCTTCATCGCTATCAATAATAATCAATAATCAATATGGAATTAGAAATTTTTAAAGAAAAATTAAATCAATGTTTAAATATAGTCGAACCTCTCACGAAAAAAAACTTGAATCTTCCTATTTTGAGTAATGTTTTGATAGAAGCCGAAAAGAACTTCCTTAAAATTAGCGCTACTAATTTGGAAACAAGTATTATTTGGTGGATATTGAGTAATATAAAAAAAGAAGGAAAGGTTCTTATTCCGGCCTCGTTTTTTAGATCATTAATGGGGTTTATCAAAGAGGATAAAATATTTATTTCTTCCGATGAAAATAGCTTAACTTTAAAAAATAATGATCAGATTAACCAAATTCAAGGACTTAATCCTGACGATTTTCCAATAATACCCAAGATGTTGGAAGAAGAATTTGTAGAGATAGACGGTTCTACATTAAACCAAGGATTGCTTCAGGTTGTTAATATTCCTTCTTTCTCCCAAATCAGACCAGAAATATCAGGCATTTATTTTTCTTTTAAGAAAGACATATTAAAAGTGGTGAGTACGGATAGTTTTCGTTTGGCCGAAAAAACAATTAAATTAAATCAAAAAAACAAAAAGGATATTTCTTTTATTATTCCCCAATCAACAGCAAGGGAATTAATAAGCATATTAAGTGTTAAATCAGATAAATTAAGATTTTATTTCAATCCCAATCAAATATTATTTGAGTGGATAGACGAGGAAACCCCTTATCCTCAAATTCATTTTTCATCCCGACTAATAGAAGGCGATTACCCAAGTTATCAAGAGATTATCCCCAAGAAATACACAAGTCAAATTATTATTAATAAGGAGGATTTCCTAAATCAAATTAAGAAGGCGGGGCTTTTTAGCGGGAAGGTTTCCGAAATTAAGATAAGTATAATTTCTAAAGAAAATAAAATCAGAATATTTTCCCAAAGCGCTGATATTGGAAAGAATGAGTCCTTTTTACCCGTAAAAATAAAAGAGAAAGGGGGAGAATTAGAAGAGGTTTCTTTTAATTATAAATTCTTAATAGATGGGCTTAATAATATTAAAAGTTCAGAGGTGATTTTCAGCTTAAGCGAAAAAGAGGGTCCGGCAACCCTAGCCCCTGTTGGTGATGAGAGTTATGTTTATGTTTTAATGCCTATAAAGTCCTTACAATAAGCAGGTAAGCAGGTAAGCAAGACTTAATAGCCAAGCCAGTTTCTGACTCCCTCTTCCCATAAGGGATATTGGGGGTCTTTTTTATTAAGAAAATACAAAATAGAATGATTACTTTCCAATATCCCATTCAGAATAGGAACATCGCTTATTCTCTCCTTGGGTTTTACAAAACTCTCTTTAGGGAAGGAAGACAAGACGGATTCCATAAATTCTTTCCAAATTGGCCCCGTTAAAATAACAGAAGGATTTTTAACCATAGAATCGTTATTATTATTACCGACCCAGACGCCGGTAACCAATGTTGGGGTGTATCCAATTATCCAAGCATCCCTATAGTCCTGCGTAGTCCCTGTTTTAGCAGCCGACTCGTAATCCCTTAAGTTCAAATAAGAGTTCACGCCAAACATCGGAGCCCTGGCCTCGTTGTCTGATAAAATACTATTTATCTCTTCCGCTATTTGGGACGACAAAATCCTCAAGGGATTTATCTTGGACTCTTCGACAACTTCCCCTTTGCTATTTTCTATTTTTTTAATAAAACTCAGAGGGTTTTTAACTCCATTATTCGAGAAAACACTATAGCCCTCTACCATTTCTAATAACCTTACTTCTCCTCCTCCTAAAACCAAAGATAATCCATATCTGCCTTTTTCCGTTAAACTACTTATCCCAAAACTTTGAATAAAATCCAATACACTACTTAAACCAGCTAAATATAAAACCTTAACAGAGGGGAGGTTTCTTGATTGGGCTAATGCAGACCTTAAACTTATTGGACCTATAAAGTTTCCGGTATAATTTTGGGGGTGGTAACATTCTGAATTATTAAAGCCATATTCTTCATTAGCGGAAGGAGAACAGTTTACATTAAACTCTGTCTTCACATCCCAAACTATTGAGTTTGGAGTGAATCCCTCTTGGAATGATTTAGCGTATATAAAGGGCTTTATAGCTGAACCGGGTTGGCGAAGGGACAGGCATATATTCACCTGGGGGTCGAATAAACAATTAATTCCGGGTTGGCAGTTATCGGGCTCTGGCGAAGCAAAATAATCCTTGGAGCCGACCATTGCCAATATCTCTCCCGTTTTGGGATTAATAGACACTAATGCCCCATTATGAACATTGTATATTTTTATTTTTTCAATCCCTTCTTTAATAATCTCTTCGGCCTTCTTCTGGATATCAAAATCCAATGTCGTGTAAACTTTTAATCCTTCCCGGTTTAAATAATCCCGGCCGTATTTTTTTTCTAAATAATCCTTAACAAGAAAAACAAAATGAGGGGCTTGAATTAAGTTTGTTTTTGGTTGAAAAACAATTTCTTCCTTTTTCACTTTTTCTCCCTCTTCCTTAGAAATATGGCCTAATTTCACCATCCTGTCTATAACATAATCTTTTCTTTTTAATAAGTCGTCTTTATTGTCGCCGTAAGGTGAAAAATAAGAAGGGGCTTGGATAAGAGCGGCTATGGCCGCCGCTTCGGGCAGAGAAATATCAGAGGTGGTTTTTTTAAAAAACATTTGACAGGCCTCTTCTACGCCATAGATATTAGAGCCGAAAGGGATTAGGTTTAAATACCATTCTAAAATTTGTTCTTTAGAATATCTCCTTTCCAATTCTAAACTTAAAATTACTTCTCGGGTTTTTCTTTTCAAGGTCTTTTTAGTGGTTAAAAAATAAGACCTTATTAGTTGCTGGGTGATGGTTGATGCCCCTTGAACGGGTTTTTTTATTTTTAAATCGTATAAGACGGCTCTGATTATTGACTTAATGTCTATCCCTTTATGCTTTAAGAAATCCTTGTCTTCGGTTGAAATGATGGCCATTTTTAAAAACTCGGGGGCTTCTTCTAAAGAGATAACAGTCCTTTTTTCTTCGCCGGATATTTCGTATAAAATTTCTTTTCCGTCTCTGTCGTATATCTTAGTTGATTGGATAATAACTCCTTCATTGAATTTTTCTGGTCTCGGTAAATCCTTAATAAAGAGGGTGAAAAAAAACACGCCTAAAAATAATAAGACAAGAAATAAAGAAACAAAAAGTTTTCCCCAAAAGAAATTTCTTTTCAGATATGTTTTTTTAAATGTTTTTTTTCTCAACATAATTAAAAATCAAAACCCCGACTTATCGGGGTTTTGATTTTTTTGTTTTACTTTATTCGTCTTCATCACTATCTTCTTCTCCGGGGAGAACATCGTCTTCTACCTTTTCTCCATCATCTTCGTCTCCTTCCTCGTCGTCTTCCTCAAAATCCGCCCCATTGATGTCGATATCGCTTTCTTCTTCTAAGTCATCGTATAAGAATAAATAATTTTTGTTCATATTATCTTATGACTTAATCTATTTTGACCTTTTTATTTTATACAAGAGATTATATATTAGTCAAAACCTTTGTCAACCCCCCGATATTCTTTTATTAAAATACTTATTTTTTTCCTCAAAAATAAAGAGGTAGATTAATCTCAAATGTTAGAATTTTTTGAAAAATTATTTTAAAAAAAGGATTTTTCCACATTTCTCTAACCTAACTTTAATTTCTTCAATTTTGAATTCTTTCTTTTTATTATTCCAAGCCCAAATTTCAACAGAAATTTCCACCTTGAACTTTTTAATAAAATTTGTTATTTTTTTTCTTCTAGCCGAAATATTAGAGAGAGTGGTTAGTTGGATATTTTTCTTATGTTTTCCCTTTATGGCCAAGACATCAATAATTCCAAAAACATCGTTTTGCTGATACCTTACTTTGGAGGGGCACCAAACAATCCATTTCTTTTCTTCTAATATCTGGATTGCCTTTTTTCTGATTTGAAATTCTTTTGGCATGTTATCTTTCGTATCTTATGTTTTTAAATTAGAGTAAATATCCTGAACGGATTCGTTTTCGTTTAATTCTTCAAAAAAGTTCTCGCAGGATTTCATATCTTTTTCTGATAATTCAATATCTTCCTTAGGTGCCCAAATTAGAAGGGACGACTCCACTTTAATGTTTTTTTCTTCAAACCCTTCTTTGATTTCTTCTAACTTTTCAGGGGCGGTATAGATATTCAAAATATCTTCTTCTTGGGAGGAATCTATGTCTTCCGCTCCTAATTCAATGGCTTTCAGTTCTAAATCCTCCTTATTATTGTTAGTTCTTATAGTTATTAGCCCCCTTCTTTCAAAGAGCCATTTAACTGAACCGGATTCGGCTAACTTTCCGTTGTATTTTTGAAGGGTCTTTTTGATCTCAGACAATGTCCGATTTTTATTATCGGTTATTCCTTCAATAATAACAGCTATCCCGCTTGGCCCGAATGCCTCATAAACTATCTCCTCTAATTTTTCTCCCTCCATTTCTCCGCTACCTCTTTTAATGGCCCTTTCAATGTTTTCTTTTGGCATATTAAAACCCCTGGCTTCCTCTAAGGCCTGTCTTAGTTTTGAGTTTTTTTCAGGGTCGCTTCCGTCTTTTGCCGCTATGGAAATTACTTTAGCTAATTTTGAAAAAGTTTTTCCCCTTTTAGCGTCGGTGATTCCCTTTTTATGTTTTATACTTGAAAAATGACTATGTCCGCTCATATTTTTTATTCTAACAAATTCGTCATTATTCTTAAAGGCAGGGAGATAAAAAAAGAAGGAGACAAACCATAGTTATTTTTATTTATGTCTTATTTTTTTATCTTTCAAGACCAAAAAGAATATTGCTGAAACGATGGCTATTCCAATAGCTATTAAAAGAACGGCCCAAAATCTCAACGGAGACGAGCCGGGAACTTTTTTTGACTCGGGGAGAACTTCTTCATTTTTGAGGGAGGGAGAGTCGCCGTTTTTAGTATTTTCATCCGGATAAACATAATTTGTTTCTTTGGGTTCATTCTTTTCAATTTTAATTTCAATCAAACTATTTTTCTCTCTCGGGGTTCCCTCGGAAATCGAGCTGTTTTGCCAATCATCAGGATTTTCTCCGGAAGATAAAGGGGATTTTCTCTCCATGGTCTGTTTGGTCTGATTATCCCCGAAAAACCACTCGCTAAGGCAATTTATTTCATCAATGATTATTCCTTGTTCGTTTAAGAGTTTCAAATGTTCTCCCTTATTATTTAAACTGCCCGTGTAAATTATATCCGCTTTGATTTTGGGAATAGTGCTATCGTCAGTTCTTTCTAAAAGAAAAAAACTTTGAGGGAGTATTTTATTTTTTAGATTGATTTTAAGAGCACCATCTTCGGATATTAATTGCCAGCCCTCCACATTAAGAGTCGAATTTGAGTTGTTATATAGTTCGATCCATTCATCGTTATAAGAAAAGTTTGTTCCCATCCAAGCGATTTCGTTAATAACGACAATGGGCGGGTCAAGGGCAAAACAAAAGAGGGGAAAGAGGAACAAAGTAAAAGAAAAGACAAATAAAGGTTTAGCCCTTGACATTTTATCGGAAATATATTACAATTAAAATGTTTAGCCCAAAACTAAGAGGAATTTCTTCTTGAATAGAATAATCCGGTTTTTCAACTTGATTATTCCCAAGAGAAATTCTGGCCTTTAGTCGGAACCGAAGGACGTTTTGGGCTATTTTTTTTATTGTTTTTTAATAATCTACTACAGAAAATCATTTGAATCTTTGCCATTCACTTCTTTTGCCATTTCGCTTATTTTCAACCATTACCAATTCGTCATATATTCCGTCAAGAAGTTGATAACTTTTCGCTTCTTCCAAGTTAACCCAAGCGAATTTATCGTTTTCTTCCACTTGAAGCTTAATCTCTCCTGAAACATAATCTGCCACACAAGAAATTACTAATGACGGACTGCCATTAGGGTGAATCGTTGCCAAACTTGTCACATATTCAATATTGTCTATATTAATTCCGACTTCCTCTTTTGTTTCTCTCCGCAATGTCTGTTCAAGAACATTATACCAATAAAATTTCGTATCTTTTGGCAGTTTTAGATAATCATCGGTTTCCATTTTTCCTCCTGGCACAGTCCACATTCCGGGAAATCGCCTCTTGTTCGGTGACCGTCTCGTAATTAAATACTTTCCATCTTTCATAATAATGGCAGTAATTGCTACTTCGTGAAGATATTGATTATTCGTTTCCATAAGCTTATTTTACTAATTCCTACTTCCCATAACGCTTCTCTTGTTTATTTTTCTCTGTTAATGGGACTTGGTCACTCGGTTTATTTCTTCTATTGTCGTCATCCCCCTTAAAACCTTAATTAACCCGTACTCTCTCATAGTTATCATCCCTCTTTTTTGAGCTTCTTTTCTCAAATCAACAGACGATGGTGATTTTAAAATAAAGTTTTCCATATACGAGTCAACAAGAAAAAATTCAAAAATACCCACTTGTCCTTTATAGCCGGTAAAATTACAAAACGAGCATCCTTTTGCCAAATGGGGGATTTTTAAGTTTTCATCAATAGAAGGAATGTCAAAATCTTTTAAAACAGAAGCAAGATCGTCCTTAAGAAGTTTCATTTCGTTTTTAGAAGGCGGAGAGAAAGTACTGCATTTAGGACAAACTTTTCTAACCAATCTTTGACCGATAACCAAGTTGATTGCCGAGGCAATGTTCGTCAATTTTTCTCCTAACGCTCCCAGTCGTGCAACCACGCCGGTAGCGTCGTTACTATGAATAGTCGTTAAGACCAAGTGGCCTGTCAAAGAGGCCTGAAGGGATATTTTTGCCGTTTCCAAGTCCCTAATCTCTCCGACCAAGATAACATCAGGGTCTTGTCTCATAATCGCCATTAATCCGTTAGGGAAATCATAACCCTCTTTTGGTTTGGTTTGGGTTTGGGATATCCCTTTCAGGTGGTATTCAATAGGGTCTTCTATAGTTATTATTTTTAATTCCGAGTTTTGGATTTTTTTTAAAATAGCGTATAAGGTTGTTGTTTTCCCGCCTCCGGTTGGTCCGCTGGCAATAATTATCCCATTAGGTTGGCGAATTTCTTTTTCAAGAATGTCCACCATTTTCTTCTCAACGCCTAAGTCCTCAATTTCAATCAAGTTTTTTGGGTTTAAAATTCTTAAAGCGATTGTCTCGCCATATTCCGAAGGGAGAGTGGAGACCCTCACTTCTATTGAGACATCTTCAAATAAAACCGTAAATCGCCCGTCTTGGGCTTTTTTATTAATATTTAATTTAATGCCCGACAAAAGTTTAATTCTTGAGAGTAATAAATCATAGGGTTTTAATTCTAAAATAGCGGCATCGTGGAGCAATCCGTCAATTCGCAATCGGATTTTAACTTTATCTTTCTCTATTTCAATATGGACATCGGAAGAATCAAGATTTATTGCCCCAAGTAAACAACTTTCCAATAATTCCGTGGTTTCTCCTTGTGATTCTTTTTCAACCACTTTTTTAAAATCTAAAATATCCTTAATATTTTTTTTAATTTTATCAAACCTCTTTTTATCAATTCCTAATTGACCTGTAATTTTCATAAATAAACAATTTTTAACTAGTTATAATTCTCATTAACTCATCTTTAACCTTTTCTGGGCTTTTTTCAAGTGTTCGGAACAAAAAACCATTGCCTTTTTCATCTCCCTGAAAATTATTTTTTACTTTTTCTAAAAGGTTCTCGTTAGGAGAATAAAAAATTCCCCGAACTAAATCTGACGGCGAACTATTTTGCCATATGCAAAAAAAGTCCCGAAAAGGGAACATAGGAGAGGATAATCTTTCCAGAGTGAAAGGCAGGTCCAGGGGAGACGAATTTGTCTGCTTAAAATCGTTGGGTGCTATAATCAACCAGCCGATATTTTGCTCACTTGAAAAATTAATTTTATTTAAAATCCTTTGAAAGATACAAATGGAGTTCCTTTCTTTCTCTTGATAGAGGTTGGAAGTTATTTCTTGAAAACTTGCTCCTCGTTCTATCAAAAAAGATATTTTTTTGAATGTTTCAGAGTTTAGACGATTGTCTTGGAATCCTGAACTCCCTTGGATTATTCCTGCCAATAAAGAATTTATAGTATCTTCGCTAAACAATTCTTCATCTATTGTTTTAAGAACATCAAAAACGATCTCTGAAAGGGAGGAGTAATTTTCGTCAATTAATTTAATTTGACCGAAATCTTGACCTTCCGACTGATTATTGATATTAATAATGAAATCAGAAGTTTCCTTAGGAAGGTTTTTCTTAATTTCCCCAAACTTTCCAATGCCGATGGTTATCAAGATATTTTTTGAATTTAAGGAGTTAAAATAAATATCTTCCTGTTTCAAATTCCCATTATTTGTTTTAAGGTAAAGATTAAGCCGGTCATTTGTTTTCTCGTAAAAAAGATGAGAGAGGTTTAAGTTTTTACCTCTAATAGATATAAGAAAATCGGCCTTAGAGAAACGGAACATCCCTCTCTTGATTAAAAAGTTATATTTTTTAGGGAAACCGTTAATGAGATTTACATTCTTTCCTATTTTTTTTAAACCATAAAAAAGGGCTAATGTCGCTGGGAAACTATCCTTTTCTCTCTCCGTTGAAGAAAACAAACTAATGCTTTGGGACTCGTCAATGATTTTTTTTATTTTCTTAAGTATCTCTTCCATTTTTCTAATTTAGCCCATATAGCCCCAAATGTCAAACAAAAAATGAAGTTTGAAATATGAAAAATAAAACATTTTTATCTCTCTCTTCCTCCCAAACAAAGGGTTTAGGCAAGAAAATAGCCCGGGATATTTTAAGTAATCATTTTCAAAAAAAGGCGGTTGTGATTGGCTTGAAAGGAGATTTGGGCGGAGGGAAAACAACCTTTGTTCAAGGATTTGCTCTCGGTCTTGGAATTAAAGAAAAAATTGTTAGTCCTACCTTTGTCATTTTAAAGGTGTTTGATATCAAGAAGGCGGGCTTTCAAAAGTTTTATCATCTTGATTGCTATAGGATTGAAAATCCTGAAGATGTCTCAATTCTTGAACTTAAAGAAATCATATCTAAGTCCCAAAATATAGTTGTGATTGAATGGGCTGAAAAAATTAAAAAAATTCTTCCCCAAAATACCATTTGGTTAAAATTTGATTTTAAAGGCGCTAATGAAAGAAAAATAGAAATGGAATAATTTTTAGGCAACATAAAAATTGTTTTTAAGGCAAATAAAAGATAAAATATACTAATGGAAGAGAAGGTTGAAAAACTTTTAATTATTGACGCTAATTCTGTTTTACATAGGGCATATCATGCCATTCCTTTCTTGAAGACAAATAAGGGAGAAAAACTTAATGCTGTTTACGGTTTTTTTTCTATTTTCCTAAGGGCCCTCAAAGAAATTAAACCCGGCTTTGTTGCCATCACCTTTGACCTAAAGGGTCTCACTTTCCGCCATAAGGAGTTTGAGAAATATAAAGCGAAAAGAGTTTCCGCTCCACCTGAATTTTACCAGCAGATAGAGGTAGCGAAAAAAGCGATAAATGTTTTTGCTGTACCTATTTTTGAGAAGAAGGGATTTGAGGCAGATGACATTATCGGGACAATAACCAGTTTGTCTTTGGAAAAGAAAAAGGACTTAGAAATAATCATTTTGAGCAGTGATTTAGACACTTTACAATTAGTGAGTTCCAAGGTCAAAGTTTGGACTATGAAAAAGGGAATTAACGAGGTCTCTCTTTATGGGGAAGAAGAGGTCAGAAAAAGATACGACGGTTTAAACCCTTTCCAAATGAACGATATGAGAGGATTACGGGGAGACGCTTCGGACAATATTCCCGGTGTTCCCGGGATAGGGGAAAAAACAGCCATAAAACTGATTAAAGAATTTATCACATTGGAAAAATTATACGAAGCCTTAAAAGAGAGAGGTGAGTCGAAAGAATCAAAATTGGTTTTCAAAGAAAATATTAGAAAATTACTTGAAAGATACAAAGAGCAAGCCCTTTTTTCTAAGAAGCTTTCCGAGATGAGGAAAGATGTCCCGATAAAGTTTAGTTTGGAAGAATGTCGCCTTGGCAATCTTAATAATAAAAAAATAATAGACCTTTTAAAGAATCTTGAGTTTTATAGTTTAATAAACCGTTTACCGGGTCGGGGAGAAAAAGCTTTTTCGGAACAGAAAAGAATGGATTTCGGGAATTAAAAAATGATAGGAGGCAACAGTAACCGAGGTTAATAATTAACTAAAGGAACTTGATAAAACTGAAATATGAATCAAAAGAAAAAAGAAGACACCACATTCCAAATTGCCGGAGAAGACCTAAAGAATTTGGAAAAATACATTCGAGAACTTTCTATTTTTCTGCCCCTGCCTTTTTGTACGGTCAATCTTTCAGGAGTGATTGTTGATACTAATCGGGCCTTTCAGGACTTAGTTGGCTATCAAAAAATGGAGTTGATTGGAGAAAAGGTTAAAAAAATTTTTTCAAACGGGAAAAAATTTGAGGAATTGGAGAAAAAACTTTTAACGGAAAAACTGAATCTTATTGAAGAAGGCGCTGTTCTCACTAAGAAAAAAAAGAAGATTCCGGTTAGGGTGGCTTTGGCAGTTAGAAAAGACGAGAAAGAGAATTTAGTCGGTTATTTTTTAGCTCTTTCTGATATTAGCGAACTTATGGCTTTTCAGGAGAGGTTGGAGGAGAAAGTGAAAGAGAGAACAAGAGAATTGGAGAGTAAAGCTCGGGAGCTTGCCAAATCAAGGGTCGCTTTGATGAATATATTGGAAGAAGTGGAGATGGCCCGGAAAACGATTGAAAAAGAAAGGGACAAGACAACATTTGTTCTCGAAAACTTTCCGGAGGGGCTTTTATTTTTTGATG
The DNA here is from genome assembly GCA_964383715.1 of uncultured Candidatus Saccharibacteria bacterium. Classification (GTDB taxonomy): domain Bacteria; phylum Patescibacteriota; class Minisyncoccia; order Minisyncoccales; family CG1-02-41-26; genus CAYLHU01. The sequence continues at coordinate 10,494 of CAYLHU010000005.1, read as the reverse complement.
AAAACGATAATCTTTTTTCAATGAATCCGAGGGCTCGGATTTTTTTTAATCTTCAGTCCCCCTCCATAGACGAACTAAGAGGAAAAAAACCAAAGGACTTGGCCCAAAATTCTTCTTTAGAGCCGTTAATCAAAATATTAGGGGAAGATATTAAGCAAATCAATAAAGAAGAACTAAAATTAGAGGGAGGAATAATTTTGGAAATCTCAACAATAATTGTTAAAAGTAAGGAAGAAAAAGTTGGGAAATTGGTGGTTTTAAGGGATGTCACTCGGTCAAAATTTATTGAAAAATCAAAGACAGAATTCGTTTCTATCGCTGCTCATCAACTTAGAACTCCTTTATCAGCCATAAAATGGACGATAAGAATGCTTCTTGATGGCGATATTGGAACAATCACGGGAGGACAGAGAGATCTCTTGGGAAAGACATATAAGAGTAATGAAAGAATGATTCATTTAATTAATGACCTCCTTAACATCACCCGGATTGAAGAGGGAAGATTTCTCTATAAGGTCGAAGTTCAGGATATAGTGAGTATATGTGAAAAAGTGGTAGTTTCTCTTAAGGATTCTGCCCAAAAAAGAGAGGTTGATTTAAAGTTTGATAAACCAATAAAAAAAATACCAGGAGTAGTTGTTGACGCGGAAAAAATTTTTTTTGTTTTTCAGAATCTTATTAATAATGCGATTAACTATACCGAACCTAAAGGAAAAGTTAGGGTTTCAATAGAGTATTTAGAAGAAAAAAAAGAGATTCTTGTTTCTATTGAAGACAGCGGGATTGGTATCCCCGAGGACCAAAAATCAAGGGTTTTTTCAAGATTTTTCCGAGCTGGGAATGCTATTAGGAAAGAAACGGATGGCACTGGTTTAGGTCTTTATATTGCCAAGAATGTGATTGATGCTCATAAGGGGAGGATTTGGTTTGAATCAAAAGAAGGGGAAGGTTCAACCTTTAGGTTCACCCTGCCTATTGTTTCTAATCTGGATAAGTTTTAGGCATCTAATAGGGTTTACATTTTTTCTTAGTGAAGTAGAATAAAAGAAAGGGCTGGAACTTCTGGAAAGGATTAAAAAAAACCTTAATTTGTCTTACGAAAGCTCGGTGTAGGCGATGAGAGATTACTCTCATCTTCAACCTCCGCCTTTGCTTCGCAAAAGCTCGGTTTTTCAAAAAACAATTTATGTCAAAAATTTTAATGGCAAGGATTTCCCCCAGAAGCTTCAAGGTTTATCCTTGAAACTTCTGGAAAGGATTTTTTTCAAAAAATCCTTGACTATCGTTCGAAATCCTCTTGATTAAAATTTGATTTAAAAAATATGAGTAAAATTTTAATGGCAAGGATTTCCCCCAGAAGCTTCAAGGTCTATTCTTGACTATTGTTTGAAATCCTTTTGATTAAAATTTTTCAAAAAACAATTTATGTCAAAAATTTTAATTGTAGAAGATGAGGAAATATTATATAATCTCCTTAGTAGGAAATTAAAGAAAGAAGGATATTCGGTAGAAGTTGCTATTGACGGAGAAAGCGGGATAGAGAAGATGAAAAAAAATAAACCTGATTTAGTATTATTAGATATCGTTATGCCTAAAAAAGATGGGTTTGAGGTAATGGAAGAGATGCAAAAAAGAGATGACCTTAAAAATATTCCCATTGTTATTATTTCTAATTCTGGTCAGCCGGTTGAACTGGGAAGAGCAAAAAAATTAGGGGCGTGTGACTGGTTAATTAAAACGGAGTTTAGTCCCCAAGAGGTAATAAAAAAAGTCAAAAGACAAATTGGTTAAAAGCGAGCCACAGGGTGGCGAGCAAAGATGAAACGAAGTTTCATAGCGCA
>CAYLHU010000005.1:8058-8399 GCA_964383715.1 uncultured Candidatus Saccharibacteria bacterium | reverse complement strand
ACCGAGCTTCCCGCAGGGAAGCGAAGGTAAAGATGAAACGAAGTTTCATAGCGCACCGAGCTTCCCGCAGGGAAGCGAAGGTAAAGATGAAACGAAGTTTCATAGCGCAAGAGCCACAGGGTGGCGAGCTAATAAATAATCAAAATCAAAAAACAATTTATGTCAAAAATTTTAATGGCAAGAATTTCTCATAGAAGCTTCAAGGTTTATCCTTGAAACTTCTGGAAAGGATTTTTTTCAAAAAATCCTTGACTAACGTTCGAAATCCTCTTGATTAAAATTTATCAAAAAATATGAGTAAAATTTTAATGGCAAGGATTTCTCTCAGAAGCTTCAAGGTT
>CAYLHU010000005.1:1242-7958 GCA_964383715.1 uncultured Candidatus Saccharibacteria bacterium | reverse complement strand
TCGAAATCCTCTTGATTAAAATTTAATTTAAAAAAAATATGAGTAAAATTTTAATGGCAAGGATTTCTCTCAGAAGCTTCAAGGTTTATCCTTGACTATCGTTCGAAATCCTCTTGATTAAAATTTAATTTAAAAAAAATATGAGTAAAATTTTAATAATAGAAGATGATAAGTTCTTAAGGGAACTTATTGCCAAAAAACTCTTAATGGAAGATTTTGAAATATCGGAGGCAATAGACGGGGAGGAAGGAATAAAAAAAATAAAAACAGAAAAGCCCGACATTGTTTTATTAGATTTAATTTTGCCGGGGATTGACGGCTTTGAGGTTTTATCAAAGATGAAAGAGGATGTTTCCTTGGGTTCTATTCCCGTAATTATTCTTTCCAACCTTGGTCAAAGAGATGATGTTGAAAAGGGGCTGAAATTAGGGGCAGTTGATTATTTGGTCAAAGCCCATTTTATTCCGAACGAAATTGTTCAAAAAGTAAAGCAAGCGTTAACGAAAACGAGCTGAAAGCGAAGTTTTGGTTTTTATGCTTGTTTTACCCAGCACTTATCTCTAAGGAAACATTATAAGGGTTTCAATTTTGTAATTTTGAATGATAATATTAGTTTCTATTTTGTGTTTTTATAGAAATAAGTGCTGGGTGTAAGAAATCATAACGTTCCTTCGTTGCGAACAATTTTAAATATGCCCGAATTACCAGAAGTGGAAACAACGGTTTGTGGGTTAAAAAAGAAGGTCCTTAAAAGGACCTTTCTTGATGTTTGGACGGATTTTCCCAATTTGGTAAAAAAACCCGACTCATTTGAAAAGTTTAAAGAGCGGATAAAAAATAAAAAAATAGAAAATATTTGGAGAAAAGGAAAAAATATCATTTTTGATTTATCGGAAAATTTTTCCTTACTGATTCACCAAAAACTAACAGGCCATTTGATTTATGGGCAATGGGAGAAGACCGAATTGGGATGGATACCTAAGAATAAAAAAATAGGAGAAGACCCAATGAACAGATTTATTCACTTGATTTTTTGGTTGGATAATGGGAAACAATTAGCCCTTTCCGATTTAAGAAAGTTCGCCAAAATTGAATTAGCAACCAAAAGCGAAACAGAGGAGGGTTTGAAAAAAGTAGGACCTGACTTTTTGGAAATCAGTTTGGAAGATTTTGAAAAAAGATTAAAAAATAAAAAAGGAAAAATAAAGCAGATTTTAATGAACCAAGAAGTAATTTCAGGAGTGGGGAATATTTATTCCGATGAGGCGTTATTTTTAGCCAAGATTCATCCTTTAAAAGAGACCTCAAAATTGGTAAAAGAGGATTTTAGAGCAATTTATTTATCTTTGAAAAAAATTTTAGAGACGGCTATTAAGTATCAGGGTTCATCGGTTTCTGATTATCGGAACATCGAAGGCGAAAAAGGCGGATATAGCCGTTTTCTGAAGGTCTATCGTCGAGCGGGGCAGAAATGCTTTTCTTGCGGTAGTCCTATTGAAAGATTAAAAATTGGGGGACGGAGCGCCCATTTTTGTCCAAAATGCCAAAAGAAGTGAACAAGTGTAAAAGTGGTGGTCAATGAAGCTTCGCTTCATTTCCACTCACCTTTATTTCATAAAGGTTCGTAAGTGGACAAGTGGACAAGCGATGAGACTTCGTCTCATCTTGGCTTATCTGCTTCGCAGATTCGCATTTGAGATTTGAGATTTATTATTTCACAACATTTCTTTTAGTTTTTTTCGTTATTTATTTTAAGTCAGTCGAAATAATTAAAATAACCTTATTCTTATGTTTATTTTTATTTACGGAAAAGACACTTATAGGAGCCGGCGGAAATTAGGAGAAATTGTTATTCAATATCAAAAAATTCACCGAAGTGGATTAAACTTTAAAATTTATGATGTCCAAAGTTTGGACTTTCAGAAATTCAAAAATGAGTTCCAGCAGAGTTCTATGTTTAAGGAAAAGAAACTGCTCATACTTAAGAATGCTTTTCCTGACAATTTGTTCAAGAAGGATTTCTTGAAAGAAAAAAAAATATTCTTGGACTCGGAAGATATAATAATCTTTTTTGAAGAAGGAAGTGTTCTTAAAAGCGATAGATTGGCCGTCTTTCTGAAAAAGAACAGTCAGTCCCAAGAGTTTAATTTCTTAGGGGGGAAAGAGTTAGAGTCCTGGATTATTGGGGAGTTTAAAAAGGACGGAGTGGAGATAGAAGGAAATGCCCTTAAAAAATTGATAAGTTTCGTTGGGACTGATTCTTGGAGAATGGCAAACGAGATTAAAAAACTTATCCATTACGAAAAAAATCCCTTTCTCGAGGGAGAGGGCATTAATAAAAGTCCCTTTAAAGTAACCCAAGAAGAAGTTGAGATTTTAGTTAGACCGAAAATTGAAACAGAGATATTTAAGACAATTGACAGTTTGGCTGAAAGAAATAAAAGTGAGACCTTTTCTTTAATTGAAAAACATTTGGGGAAAGGAGACAGCCCTCTTTATCTTCTCTCAATGATAGGTTATCAGTTTAGGAACCTGATAATAGTTAAAAAAAATGAACTTTATTTTAATAACCCTCTTCTCATAAGCAAGAAAACGGGACTAACCTTTTTTCAGGTCAGAAAATTAATGGAATTAAATAAAAAATTTTCTTTAGAGGAACTAAAAAAAATTTTTCAAAAAATATTTGAAACGGATTTAAATATTAAGACCGGAAGAATAGGGGCAGAACAGGGAATTAAGAGTTTAGTCGCAGAGATCTAGATATTCTTGATTTTTTCCTATTAGCCGTGTTTTTTTTGATAACACCGCTTTTAACTGCCTTATCAAGGGACTTATAAAGAGAGGGAAGAAGTTTTTGAGCATCAGCGGTTTTTTTCTGAAGTCCTAGAATCTTAATCTCCTTAATTATTTTTTTGATATTATTCTTCTTCAAATTATTTCTCTCTTTCCTTCTTATGTTTTGTCTATTGGCTTTTTTAGCCGATTTTGTAATAGCCATATTAATATCTTTTTAACATTTTTGATTTCTTTTATCAAGTTGTTAGAATAAAACAAATGTTCAAAAACTTAATTAAAAAAATAACTCCTTCTTTCCTAATTAAGGCGTATCATTTCTTTTTTTCTTTTTCGGGAGCTATCTTTTACGGTTTTCCTTCCGAGAAAATGAAAGTCATCGGGATTACGGGCACCAATGGCAAAACAACAACGGTTGATTTAATAAGTAGGATATTAGAAGAGGCCGGGTATAAGGTTGCGGCGGTTTCCTCCGTAAAGTTTAAGATAGCTGATAAAGAATGGCAAAACGACTTAAAAATGACAATGCCGGGAAGATTTATCCTTCAAAGGTTTCTAAGGAAAGCCCTGAAATCAAATTGCCAGTATGTTGTTTTAGAAGTAACATCCGAGGGAATTGCCCAATTTCGGCATAGGTTTATTGATTTTGATGTAGCTATTTTTACAAATCTGTCGCTTGAACACATTGAAAGGCACGGTTCTTTTGAAAATTATCGCCAAGCCAAAGGTGAACTTTTTAAAAAATGTCGGGAAATCCATATCATAAACTTAGACGACCCAAATGCTAAATATTTCTTAAAGTTTCCGGCTAACGAAAAATATGTTTATGGTCTGAATGAAAGTTTGAAAATTGAAGAATTGGAAGCTGGAAATTGGAAACTTATTAAAGCCGTTGGTTCAAAATGCTCTGAAAATGGGATAGAATTTAAGGTCAATGATGTTTGCTTTAGTTTAAAACTTTTAGGTGAGTTTAATATCTATAATTCCTTGGTAGCCATTTGTGCCGGGTTGTCCCAGGGAGTTAATCTTGAGACCTGTCAAAAGGCCTTGGGGAAAGCGGGTATTGTCCCGGGAAGAATGGAAGTTGTTGTTGAAAAGCCCTTTAAGGTGATTGTTGATTATGCTCATACGCCCGATAGTCTCCAGAAAGTGTATGAGACACTTTCTGGAATTTCCAATTCTCAATTTCCAATTTCCAATTCTAAAAAACCAAAATTGATTTGCGTCTTGGGTTCGGCTGGAGGAGGGAGGGATAAATGGAAAAGGCCGGAAATGGGAAAAATTGCGAGCCAAAATTGCGAGGAAATTATTTTAACCAATGAAGACCCTTACGATGAAAACCCGATGGAAATTATTGAACAGGTAGCGAAAGGTGTTGAGAATATCAGCATAAATCAGTCAAATCAACATAAATCAGCGATTCATAAAATATTGGATAGGCGCGAGGCGGTGAAAAAGGCATTGGGGCTAGCAAATCCGGAGGACACGGTGATAATTACCGGCAAAGGTTGCGAACCCTGGATGTGCCTTGAAAATAATCGCAAGATTCCTTGGGACGACAGAGATGTGGTTAGAGAAGAGTTCAAAAAAACAGAAGAGTCCCTATAGCCCCTTTATCATATAGGACTCTTTTGATTGACAATTAATTTTTGAAAATCTCAATAAGTCGCCCTCATAGTTTAACGGATAGAACATAACCCTCCGGAGGTTAAGATATAGGTTCGATTCCTATTGAGGGCATAGTCAACCTTGACAATTTTCATATCTTAAGTATAATAAAAGCAGTACACAAAAAATATAATATCTTAATGAAAAACAAAACAGAAGGAGGATTTATGTTGGTAGAGAAATTCCAAGAAAGATTGCAGGTCTCAAGAAAGAACGCGATATGGAGAGTCCTCGGATTCTTCTTCTTTGTCACTTGTGCCATCGCGACTATCGCGATTGTGTTTGTCATTTTCCCCTACACCGCCAAGTTCACAGAGGAAATCCCTCTCTTGCCCGGTGGTAGTTATGTCAAAGTGGAGAAAGTATTGAAAGCCGACGTGCTTGTCAATCAGTCGCTATTTTTACGAATGGCGGAAGGGAATCCAGCCTTTATCTCGTTTGGAGAGAAATTTATCTCTTATGTGGTGAAGGTAGCAGGAGTATCCTTCCGTTATGACCAAGATATCTGTTCTTATGGTGGTTATTTTGTTTCATCTCAACAGATCAAGGGGGAGACATTAACAAGGGAAGTGAGAAGGGATACACTGCGAATGATAGTTTTTTACATCATTCTACCTCTGCTTTTTTTGTATCTTTTCTATCTTCTTATGGGTCAAACGCAATTGAAATGGATTAAGTTTAATGAGCGTATTAACGTTTGGCCAATTTTCAATTTTCTATCCTAAGTAGTTGGAACAAAAACGGGGTGAAGAAATTTTTTCTATCTTCACCCTCTTTTTTTTCCAATGTTTTTCTTTTATTTTAAAAATAAAGTATAATAAGTTACAAGTTACAAGTTACAAGTTACAAGTTGCAAGTTACAAGAAGTATGGCTTACAAAGAAAAAATTAAAATTTGTATTTCCGGAGCAGCCGAGTTAAGCCCTTGCTGTTCAGGGATAAAGGAATTGGCTATGGAAATAGGGCGGGAGGTTGCCCGTCAAGGATGTATTTTGTTAAGCGGAGCTACCACCGGTGTTCCTTATTACGCTGCCAAGGGGTTTAAGGAAGTCGGAGGAATGAGCATCGGATTTTCCCCAGCCGGTTCTAAGAAAGAGCATATTAAGAGTTATCGCTTGCCGACTGACCAATTTGATTTGATTATTTATACTGGTTTTGATTATGTTGGCCGAAACTTAATTTTAACCAAGGCGGCCGACGGGGTAATTCTTGCCTGCGGGCGGACCGGAACTTTGAATGAGTTTACAATCGCTTTTGAAACGAGGACTCCGATAGCTATTTTACAAGGAACCGGAGGGACGGCTGATTTTATAAACGATATTTTGAAACAGGGACACAGGCCGTTGACTAAAATTATTTATGGTAAAAATCCCAAAGAGTTAGTAAAAAAATTAGTTGATTTTATCAAAAAAGAAAAAAAGAAAGAGGGATAATAAAAAATGTATAATTAAAAAACCACCTTTGGTGGTTTTTTTGTATATGGTGGTGTTTGTCGAAAAGAAACAAGACGAGAAACGTCGGGGCTTTATTTACCTCGAATCGTCCCCTACAGAGGATTCACTTTTTGACGCTTTGCGCTTTTTATAGCACATCTTTAACTCATCTTGCTATAGTTTTAAGGCACAATTATAAATATTTTATTAAAGAGCAATATTCGTAATAATTCGTTTTTATGATAATTATAAAGACAAATCTTTTTTACAAAATGTGGACGGTACAGGGCTCGAACCTGTGACCTCCGCTATGTCGAAGCGACGCTCTAACCAACTGAGCTAACCGTCCACGAAGTCTTGCGAATCCGCGAAGTGGATCCGCAAGACGAGTCGAAATGAAGACAAAGTCTTCATTGAGTACAAGTAGTTAATAAAGATTTTATCTTTATTAACTACTCGTGAAGATGAGACGAAGTCTCATCGCCAACGAATCCCCGAGCCCACTTTTTGGGCTCGGGGTGAGTTAAAGATGAAAGTACTCTTTCATCGCCAGCGAGCCTGCGTAGCAGGCGAGTCAAGATGAGAACGAAGTTCTCATCGCTACGAGTCCACGAAGTGGACGAGTCAAGATGAAGATATAATCTTCATCGCATGAGTCGAAATGGAGGAGAGCCCGTCTTCATCGAGTATAATGATTAATGATAAATAATAAATAATAAATTTACAAAGTAAATTTATTGTGCGCGTGGATGGACTCGGACCATCGACCCCCACTTTATAAGAGTGATGCTCTAACCAGCTGAGCTACACGCGCTCTTTCTTT
>CAYLHU010000005.1:0-1142 GCA_964383715.1 uncultured Candidatus Saccharibacteria bacterium | reverse complement strand
AATTCTTCAAACTCTTCTTTTTCCAAGGTCTCTTTTTCTATTAGTTTTTGAGCTATTCTCTCAAAAATTTCTTTTTTCTTCCGAAGGATATTCATTGTTTTCCCTTCGGCCATTCTTATAAACTTACTCACTTCGCTATCTATCTTTATGGCTGTTTTTTCCGAATAGTTTCTTTTTATTTCTTCTTCCCACCCCAAAAAAGACATTGATTCCCTTTTACCAAAAGAAATTGGCCCCAGTTTAGACATCCCATATTTAGTCACCATATTTCTAGCCAAAGTGCTTGATTTTTCCAAATCGTTGGAGGCCCCAGTTGACATTTCTTTAAACTTTAACCTTTCGGCGCAATAGCCTCCCAATAAAACCGAAAGTTCGGCTAAAAACTCTGATTTTGTTTTTATCCTTTTTTCTTTCTTGGGCAAAGCCAAAGTATATCCGGCGGCCATACCTCGGGAAACAATGGAAATTTTTCTAACCGTTTCCGCTTCAGGGATGGAATAAGTAACCAAGGCGTGTCCCGCTTCATGAAAAGCGGCTATCTTTTTTTCTTTGGAAGACAAAAGATGACTTCTTCTTTCCGGTCCCAATAAGACCTTTTCTATGGATTCTAAAAATTCTTTCTGGTAAATTTGTTCTTCGTTTCTTTTGGCGGCTAAAATTGCGGCTTCATTGACTAAATTTGCCAAATCGGCTCCGGAAAATCCGGGAGTTCTTTCTGATATTTCCGATAATTTGACATCTGGGGCTAAGGGTTTTTCTCGGCAATGAATTTTTAAGATTGCTTCTCTTCCCTTGACATCGGGGAAGTCTAGGACAATTCTTCTGTCAAATCTTCCGGGTCGCAAGAGAGCAGGGTCTAATTGCTCGGGACGATTTGTTGCCCCTAAAACAATAACCCCGGTTTGTTTTTCAAATCCGTCCATTTCGGACAATATTTGGTTGAGCGTTTGTTCTCTTTCTTCGTGTCCGCCCCCTATCCCGGGCATTCTTGTTTTCCCAATAGCGTCTAACTCATCAATAAAAACAATGGAGGGCTGGTGTTTTTTGGCTGTTTCAAAAAGATTGCGGACTCGAGCGCTTCCAACTCCGACAAAGAGTTCAATAAAAGCCGAACCGGCGATAGAGAAAAAAGGAACCTTGCT
>CAYLHU010000004.1:14389-25227 GCA_964383715.1 uncultured Candidatus Saccharibacteria bacterium | reverse complement strand
CAGATGTCAACAGGCAATAAATAATAACGCTATGTACATCATTTGTCATTATGCTGAAATTGCTTTGAAGGGAAAAAATCGAAAACTCTTTGAAGAAAAATTGGTAGGGAATATTAAATCGGCTTTAAGTCCGACTTTTTTTAAATACATCAAAAGAATCTCCGGTCGAATTATCATTGAACTGAAAGATAAGATTAAGTCCGAAAAAGAATTTGAAAAAATCACCGGAAAACTAAAAAATGTTTTCGGGTTAAGCCATTTTTCTTTCGCTGAAAAGTGCAGCCAAGATATTGAAGAAATCCAAAAAAAATCTTTAGAAATGTTGGAAAAAACATTAGAAAAAAATAAGGGTGCATTTTGGGACGATCGTCCCAAAACGCACCCTTATTTAGATTTAGAAAAATCAGATTTAAAAACAAAGATTGAATCAGTCAAAAAAGTTGAACCGACTAAAATCAAAACATTTAAAGTTGAAACCCAGAGATCTGAAAAGGATTTTTATTTGACCTCGCCCCAAATCAATGAAAAAGTCGGCGAGTTCATCTTAAATAACCTAAACAAAAAAAATGACTGGGTTAAACCCAGTCATTTAAAGGTAGATTTGAAAAATCCCGACATTATTGTCTTTATTGAAATTGTAGAGAAATATACCTTTGTTTATTCAGAAAAAATCCCTGGACCTGGCGGACTGCCGGTTGGAATCAGCGGTCGGGCAATCAGTTTAATTTCCGGTGGAATTGACTCTCCGGTTGCTTCTTTTCTAACTATGAAAAGAGGTGTTGAAATTATATTCGTCCATTTCATCATCAACCAGTCCCCTATTGAAAAGATTAAAAGAATCGTTCAAGTTCTAACCAAATTTCAAAATCAATCAAAATTATATCTTGTCCCTTTTCAAGAAGTCCAAAAAGAAATTTTAGAAAAAGGAAAAGAGAAACTAAGATGTCTTCTATGTAAAAGAGCAATGTTGGAAATAGCCGAAGACATCGCCAAAAAGGAAAAAATCAAAACACTAATCACCGGTGAAAATATCGGTCAAGTCGCTTCTCAAACATTAGAAAACCTTAATGTTATCGGAAGTAAAACCAATCTTTTAATTCTAAGGCCTCTTTCCGGATTAGATAAATTGGAAATAATAGGTCTGGCAAAAAAAATAGGAACTTTTGAGATTTCCATTTTGAAAGAAGAAGGGTGCCCTATTGTCCCTAAACACCCTGAAACTAAAGCCAATTTAGGAGATGTTGAGGAAAATGAAAAAAATATAAAAAAACCCCGCCCATTTCTCAGACCAGATATCCTAAAGTTCAACCTTAAGTGGGATAACACACGTTAAACTGCAATAGTCCAACGGATATCGTTTTCCCTTTATGTAAAATTTGTTTAGAAATCTAATCGATAATAGGCAGGGTTTTTTTATTTTAGCTCTGCTAAGGGCTCATTGTCAATAGTTAGAACATTATGTCCTCTTCAGCCCTTTTATAATCAAAAACATCCTCTATAGAAAACCAAAAACTTATTTCGTGTTCGGCCTCTTTCTCGTTTTCCGAAGCATGGACTATATTTCGAATTGACCTCTTATCGCGATTGGCAGCTGTGGCATCGTCAACCGAAAAATCTCCCCTGATTGTCCCCATTTCCGCCTCGGACGGCATTGAAGAACCAACTATTTTTCTGACCATTGAAATAGCGTGTATGCCCTTAACCATTATTTTTACCATTGGCCCCGAAGTCATATAATCAAGCAACCAGCCCCGAACCAATTCTCCTATTTTATTAATATCTTTTGTCCCCAATTCCTTTTCGGCATCAAAGCCGTACTTGTTATAATTATTCAGTGTTTTCTCTCCCAATCTTTTTATCCATTCCTCGTTTCGGGGATAATGTTCGTCTATTTGTTCTCTTGTCGCCTGAAACATTTCTAGAGATATTATTTTAAGACCCCTTTTTTCTATCCGGGAAATTATTTCTCCGATTAGTCCCCTTTTGACTCCGTCGGGTTTAATTAAAATTAAAGTTTTTTCTTCTTTTGGATGTAACATAATTTTTTATTATTAATTATTTACGAGCCTACGAAGTGGGCGAGTCAAGATGAAAACAAAGTTTTCATCGCCTTCGGGTTTCGTTAGTAAGTTGGTAAGTTACTTACCTGCTTACCTGCTTACCTGCTTACTGTTTATTGTTAGGTTTCGACCATCGCTAATAATTTTGATATCCCCATCTCTATCTGTTCTTAATACTTTTATACCAAAATTTTCCAATTTATTCAAGACATCTTGATGGGGATGCCCATAAGAATTATCTAACCCACAAGAAATAACAGCTATTGAGGGCTGAACTTTGATTAAGAAATCTTCGGAACTAGAGTTTTTACTGCCGTGATGAGCCACTTTCAAAACATCCGAGCCCAAATCAAAAACCAAAATATCTTTTTCTACTTTTTGGTTTATATCGCCGGTGAATAAAAAACTATTTTCCCCGAAAAGAAGATTAGCGACTATTGAACTGTCATTACTATCCCCTTTGAATATTTGCCCTTCTAAACTCTCAAAAGGATAAAGAATATTTAATTGAATTTGCCCAGCTTTAATTTTCTGACTTTCTTGGGCAATGAAAATTTTGGCTCCTTCTTCCTCTTCTTTTTTCAGGACCTCTAACCAGTCAGAAAAAACTTTTGTTTCTCTTTCTATCCCAGTCCATAAAATATTCTCAATTTTATATTTTTCTAAGACATAATTCAGCCCTTTCAAATGGTCGTATTCGGGGTGGGTCAGAATAACCAAGTCAATTGTTTTATCCCAAAAGGGTAATTCTTTATCTATTTTTTCCAAAATTGATTTATCGGGACCGCCGTCAATTAAAATTTGATGGCCTTGATTATTTTTGATAAAAATACTATCTCCCTGTCCAATATTAAAAAAAATGACCTCCAAGGGTTTTCGGGTCAAAAGGAATATCCCCTTCCAAACAAAGAAATTACTCAAAAAGAGAAAAAGAGTAAAAAATAAAAGAAATTTTATTTTTTTATTTTCCCTCATTTTTATTTTTTGAAGTTTTTAATTGCTTCCCAAAGAACAACTAAAACACAAAAAATAAATACTCCGATAATAATTAATAGTGTCCACATATTAATTTTCTTTGTTAAGATGAATTGTTTGGGTAGGATAAGCAAAAATAATTCCTTCTCTTTCAAAATGTTCAATAAGGCCTAAGTTTATTTTCTCTTGAATATCCATATATTTGTTATAGTCCGAACTTTGGAGATAATAAACTACTTCAAAGTTTAAACTGGAATCGCCAAATTCTTTAAAATGAACTCTGTCCAATTGGGACAATTCATTTTTATTTATAACATCTTTGACAATTTGAGGAATTTTTTTAAGTTTTTCTACCGATGTCCCATACTCAATCCCAAAGGGAAAAGAAATTCTTCTCTTTTCCATTTTTTTATAATTATTAACCCTGCTTTCAGTTAATTCTTTGTTAGACATCACCAATTCTTGTCCTTGAAGGGTCTGAATTCTTGTCGATTTTATGCCAATCTTTTTGACTGTCCCCGAATCACTGCCAATAACAATATAATCGCCAACCTGAAATGGTCTGTCAAAATAGATAGAAAAAGAAGCAAAAATATCCGTCAAAACATTTTGAAGGGCAAAGGCAATCGCCACTCCCCCAATCCCCAATCCAGCCACTAAAGCGGAAACATTATAGCCCAAGTTTTGAAGAACAATAATCACAGCCCCTGCCCAAAGAAGAATTTTTAAAACTTTGGATGCCAACCTTATTATTGAAGGATTAGAATCTTCTTCCCCATCATTTCTAAAAATCGCCTCTTTAGTCCCAAAATCAATTAATTTCTGAATAGCCCTGACAAGATAATAAATAAGGACGACAATAAAAATCTTTCCAATTATTATTGATGGCCAAGCAATTTGAGAAGCCAAATAAAGAGCCAAGATAAAATAAAAAAACCAATCAACTGACTCGACAATTTCTATAATCAGGTCATCTATTTTTGTTTTGGTTTTTTCGGTTGCTTTTTTTATTTTTTTTAGCCCTTTCTTGCGAACAAACCCCAAAATCAAAATAACTAAAACAAAAACCATCACCGCGCTGAAATAAGCGCCCGGACTACCAGGTGAAGAACTATAATTTAAAACTTCAGCTAAAAACATATCAAAAATTTACAACTTACAATTTAATAATAAACTATTTTAAGAAAAATTCAATTTTGATTCTTGGCTTAAAGAGATTTCAAAAATTTTGTTTCTTCCTTTGAACCCTTTTATTAATTTTATTTTTGACCGAGAAACATTAAAATAATCGCTGAGAATTTCAAAAACTTTCTCATTGGCTTTGCCTTCAATCGGTTTTTCTTTAACTTTCACTTCAAACCTATCACTCCCTTTTTTGATTATTTCCTCTTTTTTACTATTAGGAAAAACCTTAACTTTAATAAACATTTTACATTTATAAACCCACTCCGCTTATTCGTAGCGTAAAGCATCAACCGGTTTAAGTTTTGAAGCCGAACGAGCAGGTAAATAACCCGCCAGACAACCAACTACAAAAGAAAACCCTAAACCAAAAAGAATAAGTTGAGGAGTAATTGATGCTTTTAATAAAAATTGATTTTGGGACTGAGAATAAATTTCTACTATTTTAGCTAAACCTAATCCTAAAACTATGCCCCCTGCCCCACCTACCAAACCAAAAATCCCGGACTCAATTAAAAAAATAGTTGTGATGGTTTTATTTTTCGCTCCCACGGCTTTCATAATCCCGATTTCTCTAATTCTATCATGAACCGAGGTATACATAGTATTCATTATACCTATGGCCCCAACAATAATAGATATAGAGGCAAAACCAAAAATTGCTAACTGAATTAAACCCATTATATTACCAACTATATCAGTCATCTTTTCGCTACTAATAACCGTATAAGAAGGTAAATCCTCTCCCCTTTTTCTCTTTCTATTCTCTTCCAAACTTTCTTTTATATTTTCAACCGTTTCTTCAGTTAAATAACCGGGTTTAACTTTTGCCATAGCCATTTTGGCTCCCGTTCTTTCTCCCGTGGTTTCCCTGTAAATACTAAGATCCATATAAACCTGAGAATCATCTTGTTTGCTCCCTACAGATTTTAGTACTCCAACAACTTCAAATTGTTTCCCCTTGAAGATAATTTTAGTTTCTACATCCATTCCGGGAAAAATTTCTTCGGGCACTAAATAACCAACAAAAATTTCCCTTTTCCCAGATATTGGCCAACGCCCTTTTACCAATTCAAAGCCCATATCATTTTTGAATATATCCAAGCTTTCATTTAATGGAATACCTGATAATAAGACCGTTCTCTTTTCTCCTTGATACCTCATTATTTCCGCCCTATATGTCATTGGGACAACAACTTCTACTCCTTTTGTTTTTTTTATCGCCTCAATATCATCGTCGCTTAGCTCTACTCCTCCAGTAAAAGTAGTCATTATATCAGTAATCTCACCGGGCATTATCATAATTAAGTCCTTACCCATCATTTTTAATTGTTGCATAACTGCTGTTTTTATCCCCCCACTCAAAGAGAGTAGCGATATAATCAGAAAAACACCAATGACCACACCAACCATCGTTAACCAGCTCCTCATCGGTCTTGTCTTTAAACTTCTGAAAGCTATTTTAATATATTCTTTAAGCATGATTTAAAATGTAAAATGCAAAAGTCAAAATGCAAAATGAAAATGTAAAATGCAAAAAACATTAAAAAGATAATTCTTTTTACATTTTGAATTACATTTTGATTTTTGATTTTTGATATTTGATTTTTTCATCATTTTGATCCTCGATTTACGATTTATCCTTGCCATAATACTTTTTCAGTTGCTAAATAGCGGAGATTATCTGCCCATCTTTAATGTTAATTATTTCATTAGTGTAGTGAGCGATATTAGAATCATGAGTGACAACAATAATGGTTTTTCCTTCTTTTTTGTGAAGATTAAGTAAAACTTCCATAATCATTTCCCCAGTAACAGAATCTAAGTTCCCCGTTGGCTCATCGGCCACTATGATTTCGGGGTCATTGGACAATGCTCTGGCAATAGCAACCCTTTGTCTTTCTCCTCCCGAAAGTTCACCTGGCTTATGGTAAATCCTATCTTTCAAGCTAAGAGAATCAAGCAACTCTTTTGCTCTTTCTATTCTTTTTGTTTCAGAGACACCTTGAAAAACCATCGGCAACATAACATTTTCGAGAGCATTAAGATTATGAAGTAAATTGAATTGTTGAAAAACAAAACCAATTCTCTGCCCTCTAATTTTAGCAAGGTTATCTTCAGATGACTCTAAGACCTCCTGTCCTCCCAATAAAATCTTTCCTTTAGTAGGAACATCTAAACATCCTATAATATGCATAAGAGTTGATTTCCCAGAACCCGATGGCCCCATTATTGCAATAAAAGAACCTGAAAATATTTCCAGGTTAACTCCTTTTAATACAGGAAGTTCCATCTCCCCTAACTGATAAATTTTCCAGATATTTTCTAATTTTATTAGCGATTCTGCCATAGTATCAAATTATAGATTAAAGATTTAAGATTTAAGTTAATTTTGGTCTTCAATCTAAGATATCAATCCTAATCTACAATAACTTCTTCCCCCTCTTCTAACCCAAAAATAATCTCCACTAAATCATTACTGCCTTCCAATCCAATTTCTACTTCTCTTTCTTCAATCTCATTATTTTTAAAAACCTGAACTACTTTTTTATTATCCATTTTCTTCACCGCCTTTTTGGGAACAACCAATACATTTTCTTTTTCTCCGGTCTTAATAATAACATCCGCTGTCATCCCCGGTTTTATATCTTTTTTAGATTCCTCAATATTAATAGTCACCTCGTAATAAACTACTCCCCCAATTAATTTCTCGGCAGGGTCAATCAAGATTATCTCCCCTTTTAAATTCTCATCGGGAAAAGCAGGTAAAATAATACTCACAGGATTACCAACTATAATATCCACGATATCTTCCTCGTAAATATCAGCTTTGATTTGAAACTCACTAAAACAAGCCAAGGAAATTACCGGATCTTGATTTACCACTTCCCCCTCTTCTTTCTTGATATTAGTGATGAAACCATCGCAAGGCGAGACCAAATTGGTCTTAGTTAATTGCCATTCGGATTTGGTCAAAGCAGCTTCGGCTTGTCCCAATTTAGACCGAACCAAGTCCAATTCATATTGTTGGGCTGGGGACTTTATCTTTGTTAGTCCATTCTCCGCTTCTTTAAGGTCAACTTGAGCCGTTAAGAACCCGTTTTCCGCCGTGTCCACATTGGACTCAGCGATATTAATATCGTAATCGTTCGCTAATTTAGTGGAAATGACTTCCTGTTCAGAATTAATTACATTAGCTAGGGCAGTATTAATATACAACTTGTGATTGTCCAAATTTGTTTTACTGGTCGAAGAAACTTGGTCCCGATATATTGCTTTCTCGCAAATATCTCTGACAGCAGACAAAGAATCAAAAACTATATTAAGATTCTTCTTCGTATTGGAGAGAGCGCTTTCAATATCTTCTCTTGTCCCGATTTTAGCTTTATCAAGATATGTCTCAACCTCATATTTCGCCGTTTCAATCTCTGCCATCCCCTGTTTCACCCCTAAACTTTCCTGGTCATAAGAATTAAAATAATTTCTTTGGATTAAGACAACTTCGTTATAAGTATTATAAATTTTTAACCAAGAACTATCTAAAACATTTAGAGCGTCTTCATATCCCTGTTTAAGATTTTCTTCCGCCTGAAGTTTAATGTCGTTTAATGTTTGCGTTTTATTCTTAAGTGAGCCCTCGGTATTTTGAAGGGCTATTTCGGCATTTTCAACTGCAATCTCATATGTTTTTATTTCATCTTCGCTAGCCCCCGCTAATATCTCGTCTAACCCCGCTTGAGCCACATCCCGAGCTGCCCTGGCTTCTAAAATCTGAATATTTAAATCGCTCTTATTAAGAGAAGCCATTATGTCTCCCCTCTCAACCTCATCTCCAACACCATTAAGCAATCTTTCTATCTTCCCCTGAATCTCAAATTGTAAATCCACTTTTTTAGCTGGGGTAATCTGGCCAGTCACCGAAACAATTTGTTCAACAGAACCTTTTTCTACTTTGACAAGATTATAAGGCAATTCTTTTTTGGTAAAAATTATTTTTACTAAACTAAAAACCACAACTATCACCAAAATAGAAATAATAATTATTTTATTTTTTTTAACCATTTTAAAAAAATTTTACTACTTTAACGAATTTTCTTCGTCCTATTTGAATTATTATCTTACCGTTAATCTTAATATCTCCCCTCCAATCCTTTAATGTTTTGCCGTTAATCTTTACTCCTCCTTGGGAGATTACTCTTTTTGCTTCGGCTTTTGAAGAAACCAATTTTGATTCAAAAAGCAAGTCAACAACGGGATAAATATCTTTTGAAACTTTAAGCACCTGTATTTTGCTTGGCAAATTCTTTTCTCTGAAAATCTTATTAAACTCTTCTTCGGACTTTTGGGCTTTTTCTTCACCCCAATACAGACAGACAATTCTCTTAGCCAACTTAGCTTTTAGGTCTCGGGGGTTTCCCTCTTTCTTATTCAATTGTTTTTTAACCTCTTTACTCTCTTTTTCAGACAAGAAAGCGCAAAGCTCAAAATACAAAGGGATTAATTCGTCTTTCAGAGACATTATCTTCCCATACATATCTTTCGGTTCATCAATAATATTAACAACATTTTTCCAACTGGTGGACATTTTTCGGCCATCTAAGCCGGGAAGCATTTTTAAAATTATGATATCTTGAGGCGGTTGCCCAAATATTTCTTGAATTTCTCTACCAACTTTTAGGTTAAATAATTGGTCATAGCCCCCAATTTCAACATCAGCTTTTACCGCCACCGAATCATACCCTTGAAATAAAGGATAATCCAATTCGTGAAGCCCTATTGGTTTCCCGGCCTCCCACCGCTCTTTAAAATTTCTCCTTTGGATCATTTGCTGGGCAGTAAAGTTTTTTGAAAGCGCCAACAAATCCTTAGCGCTTAATTTATTGAGCCATTCGCTATTATGGTGAAGTTCAACCTTCTTCATATCTAAAATCTTGCCAATTTGCCCCAAATAACCCTTCATATTTTCCTTCACCTCTTTTTCAGACAATGACTTTCTCATTGAGGTCTTATCAGAAGCATCTCCAATTTGAGCCGTGAAATCACCAATAATCAAAACGACTTGATGCCCTAATTCCTGAAATGTCCTAAGTTCCCAAAATTGGACTGCTCTCCCTAAATGAATTTTTGGTCCAGTCGGGTCAACGCCTAACTTAATTCTCAATTTTTTTCCCGACTTTAATTTTTTCAGCAAACTTTCCTTCTCAATAATTTTTTCCACCCCCCTCGTTAATACATCTTCTATTTTTTTTGGGTTTGTGATAATTCCCATTTTAATTAATCTCGTAAGTAATACTCACATTAACTCCGATCGTATTCTCCCCAACTTCTATTTGAGGACTGCTTTCCCCTGCCCCTTTCGCCATTTCCAAAGAATCATAAACCACCGGGTAATAAGGACTTGTCCCACTCTCGCTAAAGTTGACAATTTTTACCAATCTAACCCCTAATTGAGAAGCCAATTCTTTTGCCTTTTCTTTGGCTTTCTCAATGGCCTCTTCCCGAGCTTGTTTTTTGAGACCTTCTTCGTCGTCAATAGTAAAACTCAAAGAACCAACTTGATTGGCTCCTTCATCAGTCGCTCCTTGGATAACAGAACCAATTTTGTCCATATTCCTAATCTTCGTTTCCAATGATTGGCTCACTTCATAACCAACAAGAGTTCTTTTTCCTTCGGGATAAAGATAATCCTCCACCCCGCCTTTTATATACTCATAAAGAGGCCATATTCTGAAATCTACCGTTTTTAAGTCCTTCTCTTCAACTCCTTCATCTTTAATAAATGAGATAATATTGTTCATTTTTTGAATATTTTCTTCCATTGCTTCGGAAACCGTTTTTGCCTCACTTTTAACGCCAAAGTTAATTAGGGCCAAATCCGGTTTGGCTTGGACTTCACCTTTACCATAAACCGTGATTTGGGTTTCTCTCCCGATATAATGGCTTTCTTTAACTTTGTTGTTAATCCCGACAATCGTTGAGATAGATAAAACAATTAAAAATAAAATTAGAGAGTTCGCCAAAAGAATCAATAAAAACTCCTTTTTTTCTTCAAATGTTTTTAATTTTTTAAAATCCATATTTTTGATTATTATTTTATTTTGCTTATCACTCGACTTATTTAGTTTAACACAATTAGTCCTAAATGTTCAATACATTAATATATAAAAATTATAAATTAAAAAATAGTAAAAAATAATCATTATTTTTTTGTCTCTTACTATTTACAATAATAATAATTAAATTGTCAAATCTTTTGTGATGTCAAGCTTCATAGTCAATAGAACGACTGAACAAAAACGAAACTTTCCCCCTTCGGTTCGTTTTGGGACGATCGTCTTAGAATGAACTTTTCCTCCATCTGGTTCGTTTTGGGACGATCGTCTTAGAATGAACTTTTCCTCCATCTGGTTCGTTTTGGGACGATCGTCCCAAAACGAACCGAAATAAATAAGTATATAAAACAAGGTAAAAAAGATAAACAAGACAAACAAGGCAAAAAAGGCAAAAAAGATAAACAAGGCAAAAAAGGCAAAAAAGATAAACAAGGCAAAAAAGATAAACAAGGCAAACAAGGCAAAAAAGATAAACAAGGCAAACAAGGCAAAAAAGATAAACAAGGCA
>CAYLHU010000004.1:0-14289 GCA_964383715.1 uncultured Candidatus Saccharibacteria bacterium | reverse complement strand
GATAAACAAGGCAAACAAGGCAAAAAAGATAAACAAGGCAAAAAAGATAAACAAGCAAAAGAAGCGTTTCATAACAAATCCTGACGATCGTCAGGATTTGTTATAAATCAAACGGATAAATGAAATGAAGTAAAAAAGATAAGAATAAAAAAAATAAATCTTCTTTATTTTAGATAGAAGTAAAAAAGATAAGAATAAAAAAATAAATCTTCTTTATTTTAGATAATTAGTTAACATCTAATATCAATTAAAGAGAATAAAAAAGCGCCGTATCCGCAGACAAACGACGCTTATTTTTTTCTCATTGTCCTTCTCAATAGAGAAAAGCGATGATTAAGCCCGAAAGCAAGGCCGTCAAGAAACATTGCCCCCAGAGGTAGAAAACTACCCTTTCATCTTTGACCTCTCTTGAAGTAGATTTTATCTCTCCGTGAGCTATAATGGCGATAAAAGCGGTTCCCAGAGCCGACAGGATAACGAGGATACTCTCCGTTGCTGTCCTTATTGAGATAATGGATTTGAAAATGAGACCTAATATAATCAACCCCATCGCTGAGGAAATAATCTCGGCGGCTAAATACCGCCAAAAAGATTCTTTTAAATTATTTTCATCTCCATCTCCAAACGCAGATAAAGAGGTACTGGCAATAAGAACACAAATACTCAACACCACCAGAAAAAGTCCAAGAGATGCCAATATACTAACACCTTTTTCAAGAAGCTCCGTTCCCCCTAATGACCACCCTCCATCAACACTCAAAAGGGCGAAGAAAACTACTAATACGAAAAAGGGGGCAATAATCAAGGTTATTACTCTTTTCCAACTCATAATAAATCCCTTTCCTTATTTTGTTTAAAAATTATTAATGTTCAAGTTCACTTACATCTAACCATACTAAAATCAAATTGTCAAATTTTTTTGATGTAAGTTCAACAAGTGAGCGCAACATTTTGATAAAATAATAAGCATATTCAATTTCTTTTGGCAAATTCGCAGATGTCTTTGAAGTCGCAGGTTTTACATTGCCAACCGGGTTTAGCCGAAAAATCACTTTTTTTTATTTCCTTGAACCAAGAAATAATTTTCTTTTTTTCCTTTTTTAGGTCTTCTCTTGAAGCGGTGAAAGACAATTTTCTCCCCTCCTCTAAAAAATAATAAGTGAGTTTTTGAGGTTTTAAATTAAGGAACTCTTCGGTCGCTATTTGATAAATAAGCAGTTGCTCCTTATCAGCCGAAGTCAATTTCTCCTTCCCCTTCCCTGTCTTATAATCAATGATTTCCACTCCCTCCTTGGTTTTATCTATTCTGTCTATCCGGCCAATAAAAATTTTTCCGCCTATTTTTAATTTAAAACTTTTTTCCAAAATTGGTTTTTCAATCTTGGAAAAATTATCGTAAAACAATTTAAGGGTCTTTTCTCCTTTTTTAAAATATTCCTTTTTCTGTTCTCGGCTGTCATACCATTCGTCAACCCAATTATTTTTATAAATCTGAATGAGTTTTTCAAAATTGGCTTTTCCCTTGGAACTTTTCTCAACGAATTCAGAAAGGGTATTGTGGATTGTTTTGCCATAACTGAAAACCGCTCTCCCCCTTAAAGGAATTCTGTATATGTGAGCAAACTTATATTGTAAAGGGCAATTCTCAAAGGCCTTGATTTGGGAAAAAGAAAAATATCTGGGCAAAATTATTTTTTCTTTTTTCTTCTTTCTCTCTCTCAACTCCGATATTTTAGGCGCTAAAATAAAACCTTCCCCTTCCTTCTCCCCGTAACCCAAGTTCTTAAGAAAGGGGGATATTTTCTTTTTCCTCACCCCTCCGTAGCTTTCAGCCGAAGTGAAAAATAACCCCTTTTTCGCTCGGGTCATCCCGACATAAAATAACCTTCTTTCTTCTTCCAAATAAACATCTCCCTTAGGAATAATATCTTTAATCAAATCATCGGGGATTTCAATCGGTTGACGGCGTTCTAAAGACGGAAATTTTCTTTCCACCAAGTTAACTAAAAAAACATATTCAAACTCAAGCCCTTTGGCTCCATGAATCGTCATTAATTTTATCGTGTCCGGACCTTCCTCAATATCAAAAGATAATTCCCCTTCTTCTCCCGACTCTAATTCTAAAATTAATTCTTCCATAAAGCCCTTTAACCCCCAATCCAAATTAACTTCTTCAAATTTTTTAATTTTTTCGTAAAATTGGTTCAAATAATCAAAACTTTCGGTTTCATTTTTAGAATTTAAATATCTTAAATAACCCGAATCCTGAAGAAAACCGTTAAAAACATCGGTAACCCCTTTTTGATTGGCTAAAGAAGTGTGCTTTTCAATCAAACCCAATATCTTGCCAATTGACCCAACCGCTTTCGAAGATATTCCCCTAACGGAAGATATTTCCTTTAGAGATTGAAAAACGGACTGGGATTTTTTTTGGCTGTAATAGTTAATTTTAGATATTTCTTCGGAAGAAATCTCAAAAAAGGGCAAACTTAATATTCGGTGAGCCGCCGAACTTTCATGATAATTGTCAAGAAGTTTGAAGTAAGAAATGACATCTAAGATAACCGGTTTGGAATATAACCCTTTCAATGCCAAAAACCTATAAGGGAGTTTGGCTTTTTTCAGTACTCGAGAAAAAGAATTAGCCGACTCGTTAGCCCTGACCAAAATAGCAAAATCGCTAAAAGTTGATTTTTTATCTTTGTTTAAAATGCCAATAATCTTGCCGATGACCCCCGAAACCTCATCCTCCATATTTTTGAAATGAAGATGTTCAATAATCCCCTTCTCTTTTTTTGAAGATATTAATTTTTTATCAATTTTACTTAAACATTCTAACCTATTGGGATTGTTAATCTGAATAAACCGATAAGCCAAATCCAATATATTTTGGGGAGAACGATAATTTTTGGTCAAGGACACCCGTTTTGCCCGAGGGAAATCCCGCTGAAATTGAACAATATTCCCGAAAGAAGCTCCCCTAAAGCGATAGATGGCCTGGTCATCGTCGGCGCAAACGGTCAAATTATTTTCCGGGGCAGACAACATTTTTACCAATTGATATTGAGCCCAATTAGTATCTTGAAACTCATCAACTAAAACATATTTAAATCGTTTTTGATATTCCTTTAAAATAAGCGACCTCTTTTGGAATAATTTTAAAGAGTAGTTGATTAAATCGCCAAAGTCCAAAAAATTATTTTCCAAAAGTAATTCCTGATATCTTTGATAAGCCCGGGCTACTTCTCCAATCCTTTTCTTTTCTTCTTTATCTGTTTTTATTTTTTGGCTGTATTTTAAGTAGTCCTCGGGATAAATCATTTGATCTTTACAACGAGAAAAATGAGAAACCAAGGACTTAATGAACTTAGTCGGGTTCCCAAGCGATTTATAATAGTCCAATTTAAAACTTGCCAAGTTCTTTCTTATCAAGAGCCAAGCGTCCGTTTGGTTTAATATCTTAAAATCGGTTGCCAGTCCAATATCCAATCCCCTCTCCTGAAGAATTCTTTGGGCCAAAGAATGAAATGTGGACACCCAAAGTTCATTGTAACTATAAGGCAATAAGTCGTCTATTCTTTCCTCCATTTCTTGAGCGGCTTTCTCGGTAAAAGTGAGGGCTAAAATCTCCCCCGGCTTCGCCCGCCCCTTTTTAATCAAATAAACCAATCGTTGGCTAATAACCGCCGTTTTCCCTGTCCCTGCCCCGGCAACAATTAAAAACGGCCCTTTATTATAGGTGACCGCATTTTTTTGTTCCTTATTTAAATCATTAAGATTTATTTCCATAAACCGCTTTTAGGGATAAAAAGTTCAGCCCTTTAATAAAATTTTGGCTTCTTTTATCAGTTGAGATAAGTTTTCAGGGCTAATTTTAAACTTTTGGCTAAAACTTTGAGGGACTAACCGTAAAACATCTTTAACCAACATCATTTTTTCGGAAACAAAAATATCCTTTAACTTATTTTTCAAGGAAGGCAAAATGGTAATCGGATAAAGTTTTTGGCTTTCAATAAAATATTCCAATCCTTTGTCCGACGGATACCTCCAACCAAGAAGTTTTATTTTGACGCAATTAGAATAGTCCGTGCTTCTTTGGGTGAACTTGGTATTGGTAACCAACATCGCCTTAATTTCAAACCCCTCGTATTTTTTTTTCTTAAAATAAGGACCTTCCGAAATATCCAAAAAACGAGCATAATTGGCTAAGGCAACATTGGAATCAACCCTCTCCCCGCTAAAATTCCTGTACTTGCATTCGCCAATATAAACTAAATTTTCTTTTTGGGCCAAAAAATCTATTTCGTGAGCGGAGAGGCACCTCCCCGGTAAATCCTGATTGAGCGCCACCTTAAATCCGTTTTCCTCCAAGACCTCTCTAATGTATTTTTCAAAAGGAAAACCAGTCGGCCCCAATTTTTTCATCGCCTCTTTTAAGGAAAACCTTAAAGCCGATTGGGAATTTTTTTGGCTAAGTATCTCTTTTACCCTCCTAAAAATCTCGCTTGTTTTTATCTCCGGAAATCCCTCTCTTTCAATAATATTTGTAATTTCTTCGGCTAATTTCTTTGACGCCCCTACTCGCCGAGCCGATTGATAAACCTTCTGGGCCGAAAATGGCTCTTCTTCTCCCCTTGAATCAATAACTTTAAAATTTTTAGGCATAATCTTTTATTGTTGATAATTTTTTATTATTATATCATTTTATCAAAATTTTATCTTTAACTTTGTTACAATATAGGATGATCATCCAAAATTGACATAAAATAAAAAATTATATTTGTATCAGAATAGGACAATCGCCTTAAAAAGATCTCCCTAAGTAGATTAAGTTAATATGTCAAGAAGTTGATAAATCACAATCCAGACAAAGATTCTCTCTTGAAATTCCAATGGCTTTGGTCAAATCCTCAATTGTGTTATATTCTAAACCTTCAATTCCCAAAAATTTAATTCGAGCTTCTTTGGTGGGGAAACGAGAAACTAAGGTCTCTCCTTTTTTAGTTGTTTTCCCCCAAGGACAATGAGAAAGAAGTTCGGGATTAGAAATTCTGAAATGAATTTCTTTAATTCCTAAATCCCTTAACTTAGGCACTAAATTTGTCTGAGCTTGTGTCCCTCTGACGATCGAATCATCACAAATGACTAATGTTTTATCTTGGTAATTTTCTCCACTTCTTAAAAGTTTGATTTGAGCTTCTAAATCTCTCATTTGTTGATTTTGGGGAATAAAGCTTCTTCCAGTATAGGGATATTTAAGTAAAACCTCATCGTAAAAAGGCAGTTTTTTTATTTTCCCTTCATTCATCTGTTGGCAAAATTCCTGAAAATAACCAATAGCGTGAAACCGGCCTGAATCAGGGACTGGAGCTATTATATCCGGACAAAACCCTCTCTCAATATCTCGACGAGCCAAGCTCTGCCCTAATTTTTTTCTAACCAATGAAACAGAAATTCCTTCAATCACATCGTTTGGAAAAGCGCTGTAAACCCATAAGAAACTACAAACCTGCGTTTTCTCAATTGACATTAAATCTACTGTTTTAAATTCTCCATTCCTCATTAAAATAATCTCTCCGGGCTTAATATCTCGTAAAATCTTGAAGCCAAGATTGCTAAAACTGCTCGATTCAGAACTAACAGCTATTGCTCCATTTTTTCCTCCGATAATTAAAGGCCAATGACCATTTAGACAACGAGTGGCATAAATTCCTTGTTCAGTAAGAATTAAAAGAGTGAAAGCCCCTTTAATTTCTTTGGTCATTTTTTTGATTCCGTCAACTATATTTTCTCCTCGGGATATAAGTTTAGTAAGCACTTCAATATCATCTTCCCTTTCAAAACTATGACCAAGATTTTTAAATTTTTTTATTAACTCGGTCCGATTAATAATATTCCCGGAAAAACAACTGCTAAATTTTCCCAATTTTGAATTTGTCAAAAAAGGTTCTCTATCCAACCCGCAATAACCAACTCCTTGAATCCCCTCAAGACCTTTCAAATCTTCAGTAAATGTCGGTCTAAACAGCCCTTGATGAGTACGAAGTTTAATTTTTCCTGGCATTTTATCATCATAAGTTGATAGTCCGCTATAATCTTCTCCTAAATGCTGTTGATAAAACGTTCCCCAAAACAGATCTTTTAAAAAATTACCTTGATAACCTTTGCGATTAATACTTAAAGCAAATAGTCCAGCCATATATTTCTACATTAATCTAAACTAAAATTTTTACAATTTTAGTCGAAGAGATAAATGATTGATTATTTATCACTGAAATAATTATAGTTGAGTTTTTAAGAATGGTCAAATTATTTGACAAATTATATTAGTATGCTATAATGCAAACAGTACATTGAGAATAGAATAACTTAAGAAAAAAACAAACAGGAGGATGTCATGAGTATGAAAAAGTATCTCGTTTTTGTCTCAATCGTCATTGTCATTATGCTGGCGTTCGCTTACTACAAAACCCAGTACGAAAAAATCAGAATCCATCTCACCACCAGTATCTCCAACCAGCCGCTACTATCATCAATAACATACAACTGGGTTTGGATTCTCATTTTTGGAGGGAATTTTGGGGACGAGAAACTGAGTCCCATTGACAAATGGATTCTGTCGATTGAGCAAAAGACAGAACCCATTAAATTAATCAATAAGATGGGATTACAGAATTATAATTCCTTCGACCTGTGGTGGTATCAAAAGTTAGTCATTGACGATAAGAACTACTCCGACACCGGAAAATTCCGGGTGGTTGTAATGCACAGAGATAATGTTTACAAACCACATTTGCATTACGACTGCGACTGGACTGTAGAAGGACCAATGACCGTTGACTATGGTGGAATGCGCGTATTATTCGATAATAATTAGATAGCAAATAAACAGGGTTTCCGTGGAACCCTGTTTTTAATTATAATATTTTTAAATAAAAATGGTTTATTTTTCTATTAGTCCAAAATCAATTTGTTCTTCGGGGATTGAAAGCAAGACGGCTTCGTCTAAATAATTTAAGATTATAGTGTAGCTGTTTAAGGCGTGGCAAACGGAATCAGTCCGGACATATTTTTCATTTTTATTCCAAAAAACTCCCCCGATTGCCATTCCCGGATTTTCAAGATTAAAAACATTTTCTTTGCTATAAGTATTTTGGATAATAGACCTTATCGCCCTGATTACTCCCTCTTTATACTTATCGCAATCTCCCCTCCTCTCGTCTAAACAGAATTTATAGGTCTCTGCCATCACCTCGCTCATCCAACCGGTCCCGCTGGAAGAATAGGAACCACCCCAACTGCCATAATTGTAAAGATCATCATTATTTTCAGCTAATCCTTCTATGGTCAAAGAGGACTTTGTCCCCTTTTCTACCTTTGATTCCTCTGCGTGGAATATCGGTCTTTGGTTACCCAAAACCTCGGCGCTTAATTCAAAAACAACTTTTTTATATCTATCAATCGGTTTTACTTTGGAAAAATCCATCAGAGACATCACGACCCAAGAGTTTGATATCGGGTTTTTATCCCGGTATTCCCCTTTGATATATCCTTGTTCTTCTTCATATTTTTGGGCAAATCTCTTGGCTATTTTCTCGGCGCCGTCAAGATATTTTTTAATTCCTGTCGCCCCATAGAGCTTGGAAAGAGCGGAAAGAACTTGCCCTTCGTAAAGAAGGGATTCTTTTTGGCCATAAAGCCATTTTTCATCGACATAATGAACATAGGGCTTCATTGTCCCATCTTCGTTTTGCATAGTGAGCAACCAGTCGCCAGCCAATTTAGCCGACTCCAAATACTTTGGCTCGTTTTCTAAATCGTATAATTTCAAAAGGGTAAAAATAGACAGGGCGCTGGTTCCAACAACAAATCTTTCTTCTTTTTCTTTTCCATCTAAGTAAAAAGAATAATGAAAAGCCCCATAGGACTTACTCCCCTCTTTTTTATTCTGCATAGAAAAAAGAAACCCTGCCCAATCCTCAATATGTTTTAAAATTTCCTTATCTTCCTCTAAGTTATATATGTATAAAAAAGTATAAATAATCGAAGCCGAATAGGGGCCATAAAGCCGACTCTCAAAGACCGAACTTTCGCGAAGCGAAAGTGAAGGTGAAGATGAAGAAAAATTCTTCATCGACATTACTGAAAGTGGATCGTATTTTTTATAAAAACCATGTTCCTCTTGATTTTCAACCCGATATAAAAATTCTTTTCCCTCTTTTATTTTTTCCAAAATTAAGTTCTTGTCTAACTCTCGAATAGCGGTTAGTCCTTCAATAATTTCTATCCCTTTCCCTTCGTTTTCCACAAAGGAAAAACTTTCGCCCAAGGAAGGCATCTCAATGAAAAATATTGTTTCGCCAAACTCTTTTTCCGTTAGACCCTGAACCCGGCTATTGTTGAAAAGAGATTCTAAAGATTTTTCTAAAGCCAAGGACAAGATTGGCGACTCCCCCTCCCCTTTCCCAATTACTTCTCCTTGATAATAAAGAATCAGTTTAGGTTGCCAATTCCCTTCAATTGATAATCTTTTAAAAATAAAAGAGACATCTCCTTCAGAAAATTTGCTTTTGGCCTTTTCTCTAAGAAACTCAATAATTAAATCTCTGAACTCTTGATTGGTCTTGATTTTTTGACTCTCTCCTATTCTTTCAATGTTCAAAAAATTAGGCAAAGGGGTCTCTGTCCGAGGTAAAACTAAAAAAGTGGTTGTCCCAACCACTAAGGATAAAAAAGCCACAATCAAAATATATTTCCAATTGGTCTTATTTTTCATAATTTATTTCTTCTCCTCCCCGCTCTCCCCCTCTATCTTTTTATTTTGATTATTTTTTTGAGCTTCATACAATTCTTTTTCCATTTTTTTCATCTCTTTTTTTATTTCTATCATTCTTAGCTCCCGACCGATAGTCAATTTATGAAATCTCTCAAGTTCAGTCAACCTATCTTGAATTTCTTTTGTTTTTTCCTCCACTTGTTTTTCCAACGAGTCCGATAATTCCTGAAGTTGCCTTGTTTTGGCTTTTACTCTTATTTTAAGAATTATCTCGGATTCTTCCAAATCCTCCCTTTTCCCTTTAAAAGAAAAACTACTTAAAATAAGCTCTTCTGTTGTTTTACCAAACAAACGGCCGTAAAGAAAAATAAGAACCAGTAAAAAGAAAAAAAGATAAACTGGAATTTCTCCCTCTATCAAAAAAATCAGGGCTAAAAAAAGAGGAATTGAAATAGCGGTTATCAGTAAAAACTTGAAAAAGGGACAACTGCCAAGTTTCATTTCACAATAACGGCAACTACTAAAAGGAAAAATCTTGAATATCCTCACTATCCAACAATTTTGGTTGATATTTTTTAATCCCGCTTTTTCTTTACTTTTTAATTTATCTTTTTCCATTAAAAAAATATCTTTTATTTTTTGAAGTTAATAATTTCGTGGTTCTATTTTATATCTAGTGCTACGCGCTTGACCAATACGCCCAAGTAATTTTAACGATACAAGTCGAGCTAAGGCCTGTTTAATTGTAGCTTTTGGTATTTTGCCCTTAAGTAATTTATCAATTTCCGCCACTCCAATTTCTTTATCACTCCTAAAAAGTTGAAATACTTGCATCTGCTTCTCCGAAAGAAGTTTTTCCGGTTGGTCAGATTCCATTAATTTGCGTGTCTTCTCAACTTGTCCAATAAGAGTGCCTAATAAATATTCCACCCATGGAGTTATGTTTTCGTGAGCGGTCTTGTGTTTTTTTTGAGTAGCGCGAAGCGATAGATAATATTCCGCTTTCGTTTCTTCGATTATTTCATCAAGGGCAACATAAGGTACATAAGTATAACCGGCCTTAAGAAGTAAAAGATTGGTTAACGCTCTGCTTATTCTCCCATTGCCGTCTTTGAAAGGGTGGATTGCCAAAAATTCAAAAACAAAATTCGCTATAGCAAGAATCGGATGCACTTCGCCTATCTCCAATTGTTCATTCATCCAAGCTACCGCGATTTCCATTTCAGGTTTCACCAAATATGGCGGAGTGGGGTTAAAAAGGACAACTTGCTCGCCTTTGTTATTGGTCATAACTATGGTGTTATTGGCGGATTTATATTTCCCTTTGTGGACTTTGTCTTTTTCGGAAAATTGAAGAAGTATGCTGTGAAATTGTAAAATCCAATTTTCTGTGAGTTTTATCGTTTTATAATTGTCAAAAATTCGACCAATTAAATCAGCGTAACCGGCAACTTCTTGCTCATCTCTGCTTTTAGGCGCTTTGGTTTTAAGCCCGCGTAAAAATCGCGCAATTTCTTCATCTGTCATCTTTGCACCTTCAATGCGAGTGCTGGCACCGGCAGAGGTAATAATAACCCACGCTTTAAGACGCCCTAATATTTGCGGGCTAAATTTCAAACTTCCTTGCCAGAGACCCTTAAACTCATCAACCTTGCCTATTTTGGCAAGAATTTCTTGAGTCAGATTTATTCTTTTATTGAATCTATTTTGCTCCATAAATCGGTTATACTTTAACTATAGTCAATTATATACGAATGTATCCGATAAATCAACCCTGTGTAAAAACTCTGATGACGTTAACAAAAAACTTCCTGTCAAACAATGAAACTTTTTTTATTTTTTTGTCTTGTCCCGGTTCAAATCCTTAAGTAATTCTTGAATATCGATATCATACATTTGGCATATCTCCCCGATTTTCAGTTTATCCATTTCCATTTTGGCAAAAGGACAAGATAAACAGGGAAAACTATATTTCTTTAGAATTTTTCCATTTCCCGGGTTCTCCAAAACCTCGCTTAAAAAAGTATTCTTGGTAATTTTAATCATTTTAGGATGCCAGCCAGCCCCCGTCAACGACAACAACTGAGCCGGTCATATAAGAGGACTCATCTGAAGATAAAAATAAAACTAAATTAGAAACCTCCTCCGGCTTCCCGACCCGTCCTAACGGGACTCTGTTTAATATAGTTTCCATTTGTTCCGGGCTCTCCTTTACGGAATTAATCATCGGCGTTTCAATCATTCCCGGCGAAACAGCATTAACTCTGATATTATATGGAGCAAGTTCTACGGCAAGAGCTTCTGTCATCGCAGCAATCCCTCCTTTTGAAGCACAATAATGAACGATATTGGACATCCCAATCCCTTGTTGCCCCATCGCCACCGAAGCAACATTAACTATCACCCCCGACTTTTGTTTGAGCATTTCTTTTCCCACTGCTTGAGAGCAAAGAAAATAGCCCTTTAAGTTTATATCTAAAGTTTGGTCCCAGTCCTTTTCTTCTAAATCAAAAAATGGCTTAAATTGACAAATCCCAGCGTTGTTCACTAAAATATCTATTTTCCCCCATTTTTCTATAACTCCCTCCACCATTTTATCTACCTCTTTCTTTTTTGAAATGTCGCATTTCAAAGCCAAGGCCTCTCCGCCATTATTTTCAATTTCTTCGACTACTTTTTGGCAATCTTCTAAAGAAATATCGGAAACTACCACTTTTGCCCCTGCCTCGGCCAAAAGCAAGGCGTGGGCTTTCCCCATTCCTTGACGAGCACCAGTAACAATAGCAACTTTATCTTTTAAATTATATTTAATCATATTTTTGATTTCTATTATTTTTTCCGACTACTTTTATAATACTATAAATACTAATTATTTCAAAACAAAACTCTTGCCAAGGGTCGGCAAAAGCTTTGTTTTTATTTGCTTATTTAATTAACTATTCATCTACCTCTACCTCTTTTCTGCCAAACAAATTTTTAACCCAACCGAATACACCCTTAACTCCTTTTTCTTTTTCAGCAACTTCCCCCAATCTTAACTGCTCCTCTTCTATTCTTTGAACCTGTTCCCGAATAACATTTTTGATCTCTTCGCCATAATCATTATTTTCATTTAAGTCTTTGAGAGATTGGACTCTTTCTCTATTTTTTTCTACTTCTAATTCCAATTTCTCGGCGACTTCTTTTTCCCCTCCCGTAAAAAATTTAATGATTTTACTTTTCTTTTCTATTTTTTTCTCCGCTTCTAATGTCTCTTGCATTGAGTTATTAAACTCCCGAGCAATTTCGGAAATTTTTTCCCCAATCCCCCCGACTAAATCTTCAGCTGAAAGCATTGTTTGAACTGCCTCTCTAACTTGATTTTGATTTTGATAAATCTTCTTTTCGGCTTCATTTGAGTCATCGATTATTCTATTTATCTTCTCTTTTTCGGAATCAATAATTATAACTAATTCTTCCATTGTTTCCGCCTTTTCTGTATTCGTTTCAAGAAAGATATCCATTCTTTCTTCCTCAAATAATTGACTCCCTCCCTTATTTATAGCCCAACCAAAAACACCTTTCGCATCTTTTTCCTCTCTAACAAAATCTCCTAATCTTGATTGTCCCTCTTCTATTTTTTGAACCTGCTCTCTAATAATATTTTTGACCACTTCATCGTAGTTGTTTTCTTCGTTCAACTTTTTAAGAGCTTGAATTCTTTCTTCGTTTTGTTCTACCTCTATTTCTATTCTCTCAATAGCCTTTTTCTCTCCTCCAATCAAGAACTTTATGATTCCGCTCCTTCCATTTATTTCTTTTTCGGCTTTTATTGTCTCCCCAATAGAAGTATTTATTTCTTGAGCAATTTTAGATATGTTTTCTCCTGCCCCAATAGTCAGATTTTCGGCTGAAATCATTATCCCGATAGCATCCTTTACTCTTTCTTGTTCTTGATTAGCCATCCTTTCAGCCTCTCTATTTTTACTTATTCCTTCCCCTCCGTTTTCATTCTCTTCCATTTGCTCATTCGCCTCTGCCCTTTTTATGTCTCTTATTTGGATTAATTCTTCTATATTTTCAGCCCTCTTAATATCCGGCATAGTTATTGCCTGTTCTTCGTTCCCTCTCATTTCTTCCCCCTCCATATTTCTTGTTCTCACTTCTTCCTCATTTTGAAGTTTATTTTCCCCGCCAATATTTTGCCCTCCTTGATTTGTATTGGCCGCAAAAACTGTTGAGGCGAAAAAAATAAAAACCAAAAAAGGAATAATTATTTTTTTTGTGTACTTCATATTTTTTTTTACTATTATTTTTTCTAAATTAAAATTAGTTTCGACCTATTTAATTTTAACAAATATAATTTACAATACAACCTAAGCTCCACTTTTAATTTCAATAACATCGCCATCTTGAATAATATAGTCTTTTCCTTCAGTTCTTATCAGCCCCTTCTCCCGAGCTTGAGAAAATCCCTTATTTTCTAAAAGTTCTTCCCACTTAATAACCTCCGCCTTAATGAAATATTTTTCAAAGTCGCTATGAATTACTCCTCCAGCTTGAGGAGCAGTTGACTCTCTCTTTAGTGTCCAAGCTCGAGTTTCATCGGCACCAGTTGTGAAGAAGGTTATTAGATTAAGCAAATTATAAGATTCTCTAATTAATTTATTCAAACCCGACTCTCTTTCTAAGCCGAATTCTTTTCTCTCTTGGGGATTAAAATCTATTGATTCTAATTCTGTTAAAATATCAATAATTAAATAGGGCCAATTATTCCCCTTAAAAATTTCTATCAAGCTTTGAGGGACTTCTCTTTCCGAACCATTAAAAATATACAATCTTGGCTTAAGAGTTAAAAGTTGATAATTTTTTAGAAAATCTTTTTCTTTCTGGGTCCAATCTTCTTCTTCTAATATTCCTCCTTTAGCTAAGATATTTCGCGATTTTTCTAAAACAGATAATTCTTGAAGCGATTCTTTGTTTCCCGCTCTTGCCTCTTTCTCTACATCTTTAATTCTTTTTTCTATGGTCACTAAATCCTTTAAAGCCATCTCGGTATCTAATATTTCTTTTTCCTTAATAATATTAACTTCTTTTTGAGTGTTAACAATTTTTTCATTTTGAAAAGAACGTAAAACATAAATAATCGCGTCAGTTTCTCTAATATTAGCTAAAAATTGATTACCCAATCCCTCTCCCTTACTGGCCCCCTCAACTAAACCAGCAATATCAACAAATTCTATTGTTGTCCAAATTCTTTTGATTGAATGTGTTAGATTGGCCAATTTATCAACTCTTTCGTCGGGAACAGCCACGACCCCAACATTAGGGTCAATAGTACAAAAAGGATAATTAGAACAATCAATTTTCTTTTTAGTTATCGCCTGAAATAAAGTTGACTTCCCAACGTTGGGCAAACCAACAATACCAATTTGAAGAGCCATAAAATTTTTAGATTGCTTTTATTCTAACAAAAACTTCTCATCTTTGAAAGAAAAATAGATACCCCCTAGCCAAACTACGGGGGTCAGACC
>CAYLHU010000003.1:15630-29090 GCA_964383715.1 uncultured Candidatus Saccharibacteria bacterium | reverse complement strand
AAGCGACTGCCTTGATTAAGTGGTCAATTATCGGTTTGGTTATCATTTTGGCTGGTAAAGCAATAATATCTTTGATAAAATACATTTTAGGTGTATAATAGTAAAAATATAGTTAAAAAAAATAATAAAGGTCGGAAATCTAAATTAAAATGAATAATAAAAAAATGAAAAAAATACTTAGCGGATTGGTTTTATTAAGCTTTCTTGCTTTATTAGTTAGTCCTTTAATGGTTTCAAGGATAGCATCAGCGGTAGAAACTGCACCAGGTCAGCAACCGAATCAATGTTGTGTCATAAGACATACGATTGAACCTATTTCTCCCGATACTGGTAATGTTACGAAAGGATCTATACTAGGTCCCGCCATTACGGCCACATGTGACTTGGGAACCCCCACGCAAAGTCAAAATTGGGCAGCTTATTGTTTACTAGATACAGTTCTAACGGTTACAGATTGGATTTTTTGGATGGCCTTTGTTATTGCCGCTGCCGTCATTGTGGCTGGTGGTATTATGTTTATGACTGCGGGTGGTAATCCTGATCGGACAACTAAAGCTAAACAAATTTTAACTTTTGGCATCATTGGCATAGCCGTTGCTGTTATTGCTAAGTTTATTCCGGGAATTGTTAGATTCTTTGTAGGGATGTAGAATTGCTTTTCGAAATTTCCAAAAGTTCAACCCCTTTGTTCTCAAAGGGGTTGACTTTTTTTTTATATTTGATATAATATAGATGTTCTTTGAAAAATCAATAATGTAAATAAAAAAAGAAAGACGAGGTGTACCGTGAAGAGAGCAACCTTAATGTTGATGTTTGTCTTATCGATTGTCGTTTTACTTTCTTCTTGCGTTGGTTCTACACCGGGCGCAATAGGAACAAGCCAAGCCGTAAGGTTAGTTCCACAAGTAAGTGGCAGTGATGGGGTCTATGTCTACAAAAGACCTTTTGGTCGAACATTGATCATCGCTGTAAAAGACAACAGTTTGCAGGTCTACGATGCAAGCACTGGTGGAATGGTCTATTCGGAAGAATATGACCCAAAGACTGGTAAATGGACCTCGAGAGGAAGTTCATCTTGGGGTTATGGCGGAAATTACGGTGGAGGACATGGGTATGGTGGATATAATCCCTCTATGGATAAGTATCCAAACAAACAACGACCAATGTTCCGGTAAAAATCAGAAGCGTCGGCAATTTTCTTAAATTTTGCTGGCGCTTTTCCTTTTAAAGATATTTAAAGACAATTGATAAACCCCAATCTGTCTGTTGACATCAGATGTCAACAGACATAAAATAATAGATAGAGGGTGCAAATATAAATATAAATATAAATATAAATATAAATAAATGAGATTGGAGCCATATACCACGGGGAGTTATCTCCATATATATAATCGAGGGACAAGAAAGATGAATATAGTCCGTGATGAAAATGATAAGTGGCGCTTTATGCAGACACTGCGCTTTTTTAATGATTCAAATTCTTCTCTTAATGTTCTTCGTCAGATTCAAGATATGTTGACATCTGATGTCAACAACAATAAAGGGAAAGGGAATAAAGGTATTAACAAGGATAATATAATAGATTTCGAATCAGTTTTTAATATTGGTTGGCCTAAGAACTGGCCAGAGAAAGACCCTTTAGTTAAAATTCTTTGTTACTGTTTAGTTCCTAATCACTTCCACTTATTATTAAAAGAAATAAGAGAGGGAGGAGTTAGTAGGTTTATGCAAAAATTAGGAATTGGATTTGCAAAATATTTTAATATTAAATATAACGAAAATGGAAATCTTTTTGAAGGAAGTTATAAAGGGAAAACAGTAGAGGGACAGAAATATTTAGAATATTTAAGTGTTTATATTCAGATAATTAATATCTTAAGAGTTTATCCTGGAGGGATAAGGGAATCCTTGCGAAACTTAGATAAATTTCTAAAATTTGCAGAAGAGTATCCATTTTCAAGTTATCGTGATTATATTGGTCTCCGAAAGTCTTTAATTATAGACAAGGATGTCTTAGGGGGAATTTTTACCCCAGAAAGATATAAAAAATTTGTCCGTGATACAATAGAGAATAAAAAATACGAATTATTGAAAGATTTAATGATTGATTAATTCGAAAAAAAAAGAAAAAAAAGAAAGAAAATTCTGTCTGTTGACATCTGATGTCAACAGACAGAATTTGATCATTTTATTGGACAATAGATTGCCCTCGTGGCGGAATTGGTAGACGCGTGTGGTTTAGGACCACATCCTTTATAGGGGTACAGGTTCAAGTCCTGTCGAGGGCACAAATAAATCAAAAAAACCGCGGATAGGCGGTTTTTTAATTTTAGGAGATGTGTCTTAGAGACCTGTAATACAATGTTTTGGCAAAAGTATATCTAATCGCCACTAATTACGCTGATTTTTTTCTTTTTTATTATTATTGCTCTCGGCACCCTAATAGTTAAAATTCCTTTTTGCAAAGATGCCCTAATTTTATTCGAGTCGGCGTCATCTGGTAAGATTATTTGGCGGGAAAAGGGTCCCCAATAACACTCTTGATAAAAATAATTTTTATCTTTATTTATTTCGGACTTTTTCCTCTCTCCTTTAATTGTTAGCATTTCGTTTTCTACGGAAATATCTAGTTCTTCTACGGAAACCCCGGCGATTGGGGCTTGAATACAAAACTCGGAACCGGCGTCAAAAACATCTACCGCCAATTGCCCTTCAGCTCCTAACCAGTCATCTGTCGTTTTCTCCGATTTTTGTTTCAGTTTGATTTCTTTTTTTTCTTCTCTCTGTTGCTTCCGGTCCAACCCAGTTGTTTTTTCCTTTTTGGCATTATCCGAAATGTCGATTTCTTCTTCCGTTGATTCGGTTTCACTTATATCGTTTTTTAATTTTTTTAAGAAAGACATATTTTTATTAATTTCCAATTCTCAATTTTCAATTTTCAATAAATTTTCAAATTAAATTAGAAATTAGTTTAATTAGTTATTTTGTAATACAAACACCTTTTATTTTTTTAACCTTTTTGATATTGAAAGAAATGAACGAAGACAGGACTATTAGAATTATAACCGGTAAAATAAATTTTAGCAAACCCTCTATTTTCATTATGGAAAGATTATAGAGACCATGAAGAATAGTGGCTAATCCTATTCCGATAAAAACAAGTAATTTTCTTTTTTTCAGTTGGCGGAGAGACAGAATTAAAAAAGAACCTATCAAGCCCGAACAGAGTGCGTGGAGGAAAGTTGCTGATATGAACCTTATAGTCATCACTTCCATCGCTTTGCCTATATTTAAAATCGGGTGATAGTTGCTCAAGACCAAAATATTTTCTAAGGCGGCAAATCCTAATGCCGAAATAATCATATAAAGTAAAAGGTCAAAGGGCTCGTCTAATTCAGAGTTTCTGAAAACGCTAATTTTAACCACGAGATATTTCAGATATTCTTCTATTAAAGCTCCGCCTATAAAGATAGCCAAAAGTTGAGTCAGAATATTTTGGCTTTTGGGCAATAAAATTAGAAAACGAAAACCTCTTTCTAAAAGTATGGCAACAAAGGCAATGAAAGCCCCAAAAAGAAAAATCTTGATAATCATCTTATTTGACTCGGGATGGGCATCTTTTCGCAAATAAAAAACTAACCAGATGACGCTGGGTAAAAGTCCGAAAATATAAAATAGATAAGTTTTTATCATAGTCGTAAGTTGGGCTGGGTGTTAATTTCCTCTAATTTTTTAGTTGCCTTCTCCCTGTTAAAATAACCGGCTATGGCAATCATTCCTGCATTATCGGTGCAGAAGATTTTTTGAGGGGCTAAAAATCTTAATTTATGGTTTATGGTTTTTATTTTCTCTTCAAATTGTCCGCGTAATTCTTCGTTTGCTATTACCCCTCCGCCAAGGATTAATGTTTTTGCTTTATATTCCCTAACGGCTTTAAATGTTTTTTTAATTAAGACATCAATGATTGATTGTTGAATCTCTTTGGCCATTGCTCGGACATATTTTTCTTTCGGCTTTTTTGCCGACTTACCTGTGGGAGTTTTGGCAAAGGCGGGTCTTTTTTTAAAATCGTAAAGAACAGCTGTTTTTAAACCGGAAAAGGAAAAATCATAATTTTTAGAATTTATCATCGGTCGGGGCAAACTAATTAATAATTGATCATTGATTACTGATAATTGATCATTAATCATTGACTTTATTGCTTCTTTGGCAATTGCCGGCCCTCCCGGGTAAGGAAGACCCAATATCCTAGCTGTTTTATCAAAACATTCTCCGGCAGCGTCATCTCTAGTTTCACCAATTATTTTATATTCCCAAGTAACAGCGAAGGGGGAAGATGAAGATTTATCTTCATCGCCCTTTCCAATTTTTTTCATTAAGATTAGTTGGGTGTGTCCTCCCGAAACAATCAAACAAATTGCTGGAAAATTTTGTTTAGAATTTAGAGTTTCGGATTTAGAGTTTTCGCCAATAAAATTGGCGAGTATGTGTCCTTCAATATGATTTACAGGGATAATCGGTATATTCCATTTAATGCTTAGGGATTTGGCGAAGTTTAAACCTGTCCAAAGACAAGGGTCTAAGCCGGGACCTATAGTAACCGCAATAAAATTGATATTTGGAATTTTGGATTTTTGAATTTGTTTGAAAATTGGAAATTGAAAATTGAAAGTTTCGAAACCTGCTTCCTTCAACGCTTTCTTTAGAACTATAGGCAGGTTTCGCTGGTGTTCTCTTTTAGCTAAGGAGGGATAGACCCCTCCATATTTTTGATGAACTTTTATTTGAGAGGAAACGATATTAACTAAAATTTTAAAATCAGGAAAAATTTTGTCTTTTTTGTCTTTTACTTCCAAGACACTTATAGATGTATCGTCGCAGGAAGTGTCAATGGCTAAGATTTTCATAAACCGAGCTTTCGCGAAGCGAAAGCGAAGGTGGAAAAGAGGACAAAGTCCTCTTTGACTTTTTATTGCTTTCGCGAAGCGAAAGCGAAGGTGGGAAAGAGGACAAAGTCCTTTTTGGCTTTTCATTGATTTTTTAAGTTTTTTGAATTAAGCTAATCCTAGTAATTAATAATTGATAATTGACTATTAATCTATGGCGCCATCGTCTAATGGTTAGGACTCAAGATTTTCAATCTTGCAATCGGAGTTCGACTCTCCGTGGCGCTACCAACTAATCTTCTTAATCGGCATCGTCTTCGGTTGTCTCGGCTTCATCTAAATCTGTCAAAGGGGTCGTGGTAGCCGTCTCTTCTTTTATTTCAATATATTCTGATAAGATTTCTTCTAATTCTTTTTTATCCTTAAATCCAAAATAGACCTCGTCGTTAATTATTAGAATCGGCAGGTCTTTTTTTAAGGAATAGACCTCTTTCAAGCTTTGAAGGGCGGAGAGGTCCAAGTCATAATCAAAGGAGTAAATCTTTAAAAAAGGATATTTCTCCCGGAAGTAAGTGAGAATATAACCTTGTTTTTCGCAATCAGGGTAACTATTCTTGTCGGAGTAGAAATAAAGGATAAAAACGGAGTCAAAATCGCAGTCCTTTGCCGCCCTTTTTAACAAAAGCCAATGTTTCAATTCTAAAATTGAATAGTATTTTTTAGACCTTAAAAAATCAGGATTATTCTCTCCCAATGTATTCTCAATAAGAGATAGTTTTTTGGAAATATCATAAAGTTCTTTAGTTAAAATTGATTCGTTCAAATTTTGACAAGGGGCTTGGTTAAGAATGGA
Organism: uncultured Candidatus Saccharibacteria bacterium; assembly: GCA_964383715.1. Taxonomy (GTDB): domain Bacteria; phylum Patescibacteriota; class Minisyncoccia; order Minisyncoccales; family CG1-02-41-26; genus CAYLHU01. The sequence goes on along the minus strand of CAYLHU010000003.1, from coordinate 23,348 downwards.
AAATTGGGTTTCCAAGGAAAGAATATCAATAGTTAGGTCCCTTTGAGTGTCCGTTAGTTGGGTCATTTTTTTTTCGGACAATATATTATTTAGAAAAAAACCGCTACTGAATATCAATAGGGTCAGAAAAAATACCAAAATATGTTTTTTCCAATTTATTCTTTTTTCTGTTTCCATATTTGAGAAATTAACGCCAAACAGCTTTTCTTTTTGTGACTACGGAAAAAAGGGCTGAAAACCACCAAGTGGCGTTCAGAAAAGCGTAAAGAGCCACATAATAAACGACTTTCCACCTTAGATTTTTTTTGTCAAAAGTAAGATGCCTACTTATAATAATATAGAAAATAAAAATCAAAAAACTAACCATTCCTAAAAAGAAAAGAGGTCCTAAATTAAAGGAAAATAAATTTATTTTAGGCAAAGACAAAGGGAATATGTCAAAATTTATCCAGGAAAAGTGGACAATTTTATTTAAAATTAAAGATATTATTTTCCATACTCCCCAAAGGATAAGAATCAACGAAACCGAACCCGCCATAATATAGTAGTAAAAAAGAAAGGACAAATTACCGTAGCGTCTTATATTCAAAAGGTCTGGATAATCCTTTAAGTTTAGGATAAATCCTCGGCGCCATCTTAATCTTTGAATCAGTAATGACTTAAATGTCGGACAGGGGTTCGTGTAGACGATAGAGTCAATAGAGTGGGCGATTTTAAGGTTTGCTCTTTGCATTCGGAAAGCCATTTCCATATCCTCTGTTTGATGAGCATCTTTATACATTCCTATTTTGTCAAAAACCTCTCTTCTAATAACCGAAAGGGGTCCGGGGACGACATTAAGGCAATTGGTCAAAGAAAAAATTTTTCTCAAAAAAGCTGATATTAAATATTCCAAGTATTGAATTTGCTCTAAAACATTTTTTGCCCCGGAAATTTTTATAGTTGAAACAACAGCTTTTGTCTTTTCGTCTTCAAAATAACTCATCAATTTTTTGAGAGCATCTTTCTTAACATAAGAATCAGCGTCAACAGAGCCGATAAAACGGGAATTCGTTTTTTTAATAGCAAAATTGAGGGCAGTGTGTTTTCCACCATTTTCTTTTCTAAAAAGTTTTATCCTTTCGTCTTTCTCCTCAAAAATCTTGGCTTTGGAGAAGGTTTTATCCGTGCTACCGTCATCAATGACAATGATCTCTAATTTTTCTTTTGGGTAATCTAAATTGAGAAGGGCATCAAGAGTTTTCCCGATGTTTTTTTCTTCATTGTAGCAGGGAACGATTAAACAAACTTTCGGGAAGTTCTTTTTTAGTTCTTCTTTATAAATGGATTTCCGATACTCAAAAAAAGTGCTGAAAACAAAAATAGAAAAATAAAGTCCCAAAAATATTCCGATATAAGCTAAAAAATCCATTGGAGGCATATATTAGAAGATATTTACGCCTAAGTTTTTACAGAGTAAAAAGTATGGCGAATTACAGATTCTTAAAGATTTGATTGTCCTGTCAAACTTTTCGCTTAACGAAAACTTAGGCAGATTCAAACCCTTTATTCTAAATGTATTTTCATTTTAAACTTTTCTAATCTTTTTTTCAAGGACGGATATTTCCTTAACTCTATACCTTGCCTTAAGATTTCTTTGGCCGTATTTCTTGTCTTTTCAATTAAATTAATATTGTTCAAATTCCCCATTGTTAGATCGGGGATACCCCATTGTTTTGCTCCGATTAAACTTCCGGGCCCTCTTATTTTCAAATCCTTTTGAGCGAGTTCAAGCCCATTTTTTGCCTTTATCAGAGAGTTTAATCTTTGGTAGGTCTTTTGACTTCCTGCTCCGGCAAAGAGGAAACAATAGGATTGTAGATTCGAGCGTCCCACTCTTCCCCTGAATTGATAGAGTTGGGCTAAGCCGAATTTTTCCGCTCCTTCTATTATCATTATGGTGGCATTGGGAACATCTATCCCCACTTCTACCACCGAAGTGGAAACCAATATGTCTATTTTTTTATTTTTGAAAGATGCCATTATCTTTTCCTTTTCTTTTATTTTCATTTTTCCATGAAGCATCTCAATTCTTAGGTCGGAGAATATCTCTTTTGACAATTTTTCGTATTCTTCTTTTACCGCTTTGACATTATCCCAAAGCGAAGAAATTTTTGAATTCGTTTCAGTAACTTCGGGAGCAATGTCGGTAGCGGGATTGTCAATCCTCGGGCAGATTACAAAAACCTGTTCCCCCTTTTTAACTTTGCCTCTGATAAAATTATATGTTTTGTTTCTTTCTTCGGAGGGGACTATTTTAGTAATTACTTTTTTTCTTCCCTTAGGCATTTCATCTATTATAGAGAGGTCTAAGTCGCCGTAAATAGTCAAGGCCAAACTGCGAGGGATAGGCGTAGCCGTCATTGATAGTAAATGGGGAATTTGACGGGGTCTGACCCCGTCATCTTTTTCTTGGCAGAGTTTCGCTCTTTGGTTAATGCCGAATCGGTGTTGTTCGTCAATAATGGATAATCCTAATTTTCCAAATTTTACTTTGTTCTGAATTAGAGAGTGGGTGCCGATTAAAATATCAATTTCCCCTTTTCGGATTTTTTCTAAAAGCTTGGATTGAGAAATTTCCAATATTTCGGGAATTAAGCCGGATTTTACCGAACGGGCTAATTTTTGAGAAACAATTTTATCTTCCTTACCCGTCAAAAGGGCAATTCTGATTTTAAATGGTTTCAATAACCTTGTTGTCTCTTGGAAATGCTGTTTGGCCAAAATTTCAGTTGGAGCCATAAAGGCCGTCTGATAGCCGGACTTGACTGTATTAAGGGAAGCGATTATGGCGACAACGGTTTTACCCGAACCGACATCTCCTTGAAGCAGGCGGGACATTGGTCTTGGCCTCTCTATATCTTTTAGTATCTGCCAAGTTGATTTTCTTTGGGCATCAGTTAGGCGAAAAGGCAATTTTTGGACGAATTTCTTTATTAAATCAATATCTGTAGAGATGGAAGGCGCCATTTCCTTGTTTAGTTTCAGTTTTTCTCTTATAACAAAAAGCTCTAAAAGAAGAAGTTCCTCAAAAGAGAACCTTTCTTTCGCTTTTTCGGCCGAATGAAGAGAATCGGGAAAATGGATTTGCCAAATCGCTTTTCTGATTGGCAGAAGTTTTTCTTCCCTTATTATTTCTTCGGGAAGGGTCTCAAGTATTTTATCTTTAAAATTGGAAAGAAGGGGTTTTAAAATATAACGGAACCAGCGGGACGACAATCCTTCGGTTTCGGGATAGACGGGGATAATTCTGCCGGTGTGGATTAAACCTGTTTTAGGGTCCTGGCTTTGGGGGTCGGAGATTTTTTCAAATATCGGATTTGAAAGATAAATCCCGCCTTTATTGGGTGTCGCTCGTCCGGCCAAACAAAGAAAGTCATTTTTTTTAATGACATTTGTTAAATAGGGCTGGTTGAACCAAATAACTTTAATTGTTTCGGTTTTATCTTCAACTACCCGAGCGTTAGCGAGGGGCGGAGAAGAAATTTTAATTTCTTCGACTACGGATTGAGTTAGAAACATTTTCTTTTTCCAAGTCCGAATAGTTTTTATTTCCAAGACCTTTCCTAAAATACAATTTTGCTCGGCCGGGTTTATTTTTGAAATGGGAACGATATTGGAAAAATCCTCATAGCGATGAGGGAAATGGAAAATCAAATCTTCCACGGTCTCAATTCCCATTCGTTGAAGTTTTCTTTGGAAAACAGGACCGATTCGAGGGATTTCTTTAATAAGAGTATCTAAGGTCATATAACTTGAAAAAGTTTCTTTCTTGTTTTAGGATAAGTTAAATAAGACCTTAAATCAATAATAGATACGAGTAATATGAAAATATTTTTATCAACGAGACCCGGACTCGTTGATAATCTTTATTTCAAAAAGATTAAATTTGAGATTAGATTTTAAATTGTTTGACATAATTTGACGATAGGTATGTTTTAAGTATAATTAAAACATATATTAAAGCGGAAAATTTACATAGATAAAATTCAAGATTAAAATAATTTTAAAACTTATGCGCAAAATAGGCCTGAAAAATATAGTTTGGAAAGAGGGAAAATATTATGTTTCCCAGTGTCTTAATGTTGATGTGTCTAGTTTTGGAAAAACCAAAGAAGGGGCGTTAAAAAATCTTGATGAAGCAATAGATTTGTATTTTGAAGATGCCAAAAACCCAAAAGTTATAAAAATAGAAAAACCTGAAGTTGCTCAAACTAAGTTTCGTTATGTCTAAACTATATTCGTCTCGAGATATTATTAGAGTCCTTCAGAAAAAGGGCTTTTTTTATGTATCGCAAAGAGGTAGTCATGCGAAATTTGAGAAAAATAAATTGATAGTTATTGTGCCATCTCCTAAGAAAGAAATTCCTTATGGCACTTTTAAATCTATACTGCGTCAAAGCAACTTAACGGAAGGCGACTTTAAAAAAGGATAAATTGGGTTTCCAGTGCCTACTAATGAGATAGGGGCATGAGTAAATTGAAAAATTCAATATAGATTGATTTTTTAATTAAAAAAAAGGGGTTTGGTCTCTGTATTTTTATTATGGTTTTATTTTTTTATATTTTTATTCTAAAATGAAATAAATAATCATTAGATTATGGACATAGAAAAACAATATAATTTAATCGGGGAAAAATATATTTCCATTAAGAAAAAATTAAAGAATGGAACCGAAGAAAGTAGGGTCAAGAAATTTATTATGAGTAGCGTTGATTTTAGGGGTAAAAATATTCTTGATTTAGGTTGCGGATCAGGGGATGAGATAGATTTTTTTAAAAAAGCGGGAGCTAAAGGAGTTTATGGAATTGACAGTTCGGAGTTAATGATTGAAAAGGCAAAACAAATAGTAAAATCACCTAAAAGATTGTTTGTTGCTAATATTCTTAACTTACCTTTTCCAAATAATAAATTTGATATTATTGTTGCCAATCTTTTACTTTATTATATTTCTGATTTAGATTCTGCTTGGAAAGAGATTGCTCGAGTTCTAAAAAAAGGAGGAATACTTATTTTTATTATCCCCCATCCATTTTCCGAAATCTTTTTAAAGAAAAGTAAAAATTATTCTAAGAAAGAACAAATTTCTTTCAATGCTCATCAAAAATTTATTTTAAAATTTCCCTCGCACACTTTGTCGGAATATTTATCAGAAAGTTTTCTTCAACTATTTGAGATTAACAAGATTTGGGAACTAACAAAACAAAAAGAATGGACAATGGGCATAAATGCCCCTATTATTTTAGGAATAAAATCTAAAAAAAATAGTGGGCATAGCTAACCCACTTCTAAAATTTTTAACAACAAAACAGGGACTTATTGGCAAGTCAGAAATAAAAATTAAACCTAATTCAACATTAAAGATAAAATTTTATTTTTCAAAAACTTGGCGAAGCATCTCTCTATCTACTGTCACCGCTTGTTCATTCTCGCCAATTCTATTATCTATCCCAAGTTCTTTGGAATTTACCTTTGAACCGACAATAATAAGTTTATCTCCTTTTGGGTTCTCGTATATCGCCGGACAAGCTGTACAAACACAATCATATGGTCCTGGTGTAATATTTTTTAACTTCATATCCCTTTATTTTTATTTTATTTATTTAGACCTTTTACCTAAATTATAATTTAACTAAACATTGTTGTCAACCCCAATTAGGGTCCACGACAATGTTTCCTTTTATGGTTTTATTTTTTTATATTTTTGCTAAAATAGAAGAAGAAAGGTCAAAAAATAAAAATTAAAAATAATATGGCAGACAAAAAAGAAAAACCTCTTGGTCAAATTACTCACTATTTTGACAAAATTGAAGTGGCCGTAATTAAATTAGACGGCGTATTGAAAGTTGGGGACAATATCCGTGTTGTCGGAGGAGAAACGACTGATTTTGAACAGGAAGTTGAATCAATGGAAGCCGAACACCAAAAAATCAAAAAAGCCAAAAAGGGCGAATCAATCGGCTTGAAATTAAAGGAAAAAGCAAGGGTGGGATACAAGGTTTTTAAGGCATAAAAGTTAGTTATCTTCGCCCTTGTCTTGCAAGGGCTCGACAATGAAAGACAGAACTTTTATTCTAAGCTTGGCTTCTTTGTTAGGGACAATCATTGGAGCCGGTATTTTTACTATTCCCTATATGGTGGCAAAAAGTGGAATTTTGCCCTGTTTTTTTTATTTCTTAATTTTGGGAATTATTGTTCTCTTGTTACATTTATTTTTTGGAGAAATTGTTTTACGGACCAATGAAAAACATCGCCTTGTCGGTTATAGTGGGAAGTATTTGGGGAAAAAAGCTAAAATCCTAACTTCGTTTTCAACATTTTTAGGAACGACCGGTTCCCTTTTAATTTATATTATTTTAGCCGGTAATTTTCTGAAAATTATTTTTCCCTCCCTGTCTTTTATTGAAGCGTCTTTTCTACTTTGGGCGATTTTGTCTCTTTTTGTTTTTTGGGGAATGAAATCAATTGCTTGGTCGGAACTTTTGATGAATTTTTTTCTTTTTGGAATTTTTCTTTTAATAATGTTTTTTAGTTTCCCCAAAATAAAATTGGATAATTTTGTTCTTGCCAACACCCAAAATATCTTTCTGCCCTATGGGATAATCCTTTTTAGTTTAGTCGGTTGGAACGCTGTTCCGGAGATAGAAAAAATATTGGTCAAGAAAGAGAAACTCAAAAAAGTGATTTTTTTAGGGATAATAATTTCCATAGCCATTTATTTCTCTTTTGGTTTAACGGTGAGCGGGGTGGCTGGCCCAAAAACTACCCCCGATGCTTTTCAGGGGTTAATCCCTGTTTTAGGGGATAAAATTATTCTCTTGGGAGCCATTTTTGGTCTTTTTTGCGTTTCTACTTCTTTTTTAATTTTGGCAAATTATCTTAAAAATACTTTGCGTTTTGATTACCAGATTCCCCGTTTAATAGCTTCCTCTATAGCTTGTTTTATTCCCTTTCTCTTATTTTTAATCGGGATTAGGGAATTTGTTTTCTTGGTCGTTTTAATTGGGGCCCTAATGGGTTTGGTGGAAGGGACAATAATTTGCTTGGTTTATAAAAAAGCCCGGGAAAAAGGGGAAAGAAAACCGGAATATACCTTAAACATATCTAACAATTTATTGTATTCAGTCATAGTAATTTTAGTGTTAGGAACGGTAAGCCAAATTATTTATTATTTTAATTAATATGTTAGAATACCGAAGTGGGAATAAAGGTCTAATAATATAAAGTTAGTTATGGGTATTTTTGGCAACTATAAGTCCCATATTTCAAAAGAGCAGTTTAGGATTGCTCGTTTAAACCTCAAGAAAAGAGGTCTTTCTCGTTTAGAGATAGACAAAGTTGAACAAATTTTTAGGGGAGATATGGAAGAGAGTGGGGACCAAATAGGCATTGACCTCAAGGAATTGGAGAGAGGGATTGATTGGATGAGAAAAAACACGGCTTCCCATAAAATTTCTCAAAAGGCGATAGATATTATTGAAGAAGAGTTGAAGAAAAGAATTAAATAAAAATGAGATATGCTAATTGTTTGGATTTTAGTTTTTATAGCAAGTTTAGTTCTCTTGATAAAATCAGCCGATTGGTTAGTTGAAAGTGCTGAAAAAATTGGTTTGGCTTTTAAAATATCGCCTTTTATTATCGGGGTAACTATTGTGGCCGTTGGGACATCTTTGCCCGA
>CAYLHU010000003.1:0-15530 GCA_964383715.1 uncultured Candidatus Saccharibacteria bacterium | reverse complement strand
GATAGATTCAAGGGCTTAGGTAAGATTTATTTCGCCGGGTACACAATCACTTACCTCTTAACGCCAATGGCCGGATTCGGTGGGGAGCCCTTTAAGGCGTATTTTGTAAAGAAAAAATATGGACTTGATTGGCGAAAGAGTATTTCTTCAGTTGTTATTGAAAGGATTTTTGATTGGACGGTATTTTCTATTTTTACTATGACTGGGGTCTTAACCCTCCTTTTTTACACTCGCGTTTTCTCAAATAAGATGATATTTTTGGCTGTTTTCCTGATTGGCTTTTTATTCTTTCTCTTATCTTTTTTTTATTTTAAGGCCCTGAAAAAAGAAAGCACTTTGGTTTGGATTTTAAATTTAGTGGGGATAAAAAGAGAAAAGATTGAAAACTCCAAAAACGGCAAAATAATTCTTGAGATAGAAGAGGACTTAATAAATTTTCTCTCTCTCAAAAAGAAGCAATTTTGGAAAGGTATTAGTTTTTCTCTTTTGCGTTACATTCTTCTTTTTCTTCGCGCGATTTTTTTAATTTTATTTTTAACCGGAGAAGTAAAACTTACTCAGGGGTTGTCTATCTATGGCCTCACTAACATTTCGGAAATTTTTCCTACACCGGCCGGGTTGGGAGCATTAGAGGCGACAGGCATTTTAAGTTTTAAGGTCTTGGGGTTAGATATGGCTTCGGGGACTATTTTCGCAATGGTTTTAAGAAATGCCAATATTGTTTTATGCTTGATAGGGGGTGTATTTTTAGTTAAAATAGCGATAGAATTAACCGGGAAAAAAATTTGGGGGTTGGTTGCCAAGATGAAGCAATAAACTCGATTTTAAACAAAATATGCTAAATAAAAAATTAGCAGACATATTTTATGAAATAGCTGATTTTTTAGAGATAGAAAATATCCCCTTTAAGCCCTATGCTTACCGAAGGGCGAGTGAAAGTTTAAAAAATTTATCAGAAGAGGTGGAGATTATTTATAAAAAGGAAGGCAGGGCGGGGCTTGATAATATACCCGGCGTGGGCGAAAGTATTGCCGATAAAATTATTGAATATATTGAAACGGGTAGAATAAAGTCATATCAAGAATATAAAAAGAAATATCCGTTTGAAATGAGAGAGATTATTTCAGTTGAAGGATTGGGCCCTCGAAAAATTAAAGACCTATATCAAAAATTAAAAATTAAAAACCTAAAAGACCTGAAAAAATCAGCCCAAGAAGGGAAGATTAGAGGGTTGCCTAATTTTGGAGTTAAGACAGAAAAAAATATTTTAGAAGGAATCAAATTTCTTAATAAAAGCAAAGGAAGGTTCTTATTGGGTAAGATTCTCCCTCAAATTGAGCAAATTGAAAAAAAATTAAAGGGGCTGAAAGAAGTTAAAAGGATTAATGTTTGCGGGTCAATTAGGAGAAGAAAGGAAACCATCGGGGACGCTGATTTTTTGGTTGTTACCGATAAACCTAATCCAGTAATGGATTTTTTTTGTTCTTTGCCGGAAGTAGTTAAGGTCTGGGGGAAAGGGGAGACAAAATCTTCCGTTAGGGTAGAACAAGGTTTTAATGTTGATTTGAGGGTGGTTCCGGAAGGGTCCTATGGTTCTGCTCTCCAGTATTTTACCGGAAGCAAAGAACATAATATCCAGTTGAGAATAATTGCTTCCGAAAAAGGGTTAAAACTTAACGAATATGGCCTTTTTAAAAACAAAAAAAGAATAGCTGGGGGAAATGAAAAAGATATTTATGAGTCCTTGGGGATGGATTATATCCCTCCGGAAATCAGAGAAAACGAAGGGGAAATCGAAGTTGCCCTTCACTCATTCGGCAGATTGCCAAAATTAGTGGAACTAAAAGATATCAAAGGGGATTTACATTGCCATTCTGACTGGAATGGGGGCGAGAACTCAATTTTAGAGATGGCCCAAACCGCCATTAATAAAGGGTATGAGTATTTAGGTATCTCCGATCACACTAAGTTTTTGAAAATAGAAAATGGATTAGATGAAAAGCAATTGGCTCAACAGCGAAAGGAAATAGAAAGGCTAAATGTTAAATTAAAAATTCAAAATTCAAAATTCAGGGTTTTACAGGGGTGCGAGTTGAATATCTTGAATGACGGGAGGGTGGATATAAAAGACGAGGCCTTGGGAAAATTGGAATATGCGATTGCCGGAGTCCATTCAAATTTCAAAATGCCCGAAAAGGAAATGACGGAAAGAATGATTCGGGCGATGAAAAACCCCTATATTAAAATCATATCTCACCCCACTGGGCGGATTTTAAAGAGGAGAGAAGGATATCAAATTGACTTGGAAAAAGTTTTCCGAGCAGCCAAAGAAACTAAAACTATCTTGGAAATCAATGCTCAACCGGAAAGATTGGACTTAAACGATATTAATATTAAGAGAGCCCTTAAATCGGGGGTTAGGTTAATTATTGACAGCGATGCTCACCAAAAAGAGGATTTATCATATATAAAATATGGTCTTTATCAGTCGCGTCGGGGTTGGGCCGAAAAAAGAAATATTGTTAACACTTTTCCCCTTAAAAAACTATTAGAATTGTTTAAGGAAAAAAGTTAATTCTGTTAAAAATCTATCTTGCTGAACAGCAGGATAGTGGATGCCTATAGTTTTTTATTTTTAAGAGAGTTAGAATAACCTAATGGAGCAATCAACAGAAAACCAAAAAGAGAATAATAAAAAACAGCTCCTTTGGACACTTCTACTTGTTGGAGCCGTTGCGGTTATTTGGATTCTTTCCCGCCTGCTTTACTCTTAAGGGGTTTTACTTCGGAGATAATTTTTTGAAAGATATCGGGTTTTTCTTTGGCTAATTGAGCCAAGATTTTTCTGTCTAACTCGATATTTTTTTCTTTAAGAAAATGGATAAAATCGCTATAACTTAAACCTTCTTCTTGGCAAATTGCTTTTATTTGAGTTTGCCACAATTGGCGGAAAGTTCTTTTCTTAACCTTTCTGTCTCGATAACTATAAACCAAGGCCTTTGTCAAGGCCTGTTTGGCTAAGCGAAACTTTGATTTCCGTCCCCAACGGAAACCCTTTGTGAGTTCCAATGTTTTTTTTCTGCGCTTGTGGGCGCTTGTTCCTCTTTTTACTCTAACCATATTAAAAGATGTTTCCGCCAAAGTTTTTACGAAGTAAAAAGTTTGGCGGATTACAGATTCTTATACCCAGCACTTATTTATACAGAAACACAAAACAGAGATTAATATTATCATTCAGAATTACAAAGTTAAAACTCTTGTAATGTTTCCATATAAATAAGTGCTGGGTAAAGCAGCCATAAGCTCAAACCTCACTTTCAGCTTGTTTTCACTAACGCCTGCTTTATTTTCTTTGCCAATGATTCTGAAAGGACTTTCATTTTCCTCATTCCCCGTATTTTATTCCCTGATTTTTTTGCCCGGTAATGGTCCTGCCCGATAGCTCTTCTCAAAACCTTTCCATTTTTTGTTAGTTTGAATCTTTTTGTTATTGATTTTCTTGTCTTTGCCATATTTGTCTACGAGTTTTACGAGTAGCTACAAATATGAGCACCCCGCCCAAATTTTGCCACCCTAATTTTATATTTATATATTATCAAATCCTAATCTCGAAAATATACCGCAGCCTGAGCGAAGCGGGCTGTCACCCAAATTCTCGCAAAATTTGGGCAGGGCAAACTCTCTTTTAATCGGATTCTTTGGCAATTATTATTGTTAGGCCTCGGGTTTCTCTTTTTAACTCTCTTTCAATCTTGTAGGGGGTTATTTTTTTTAGAATCTCTAAAAATCTTTCCAACCTTTCTTTCCCAAAATCACCTAATCTTTTTTGTCTCCCTTTTAATGACAATTCTATTTTGGCCCTAAAGCCCTTTTTAAAAAATTTGTCTACCTTTTTAGCTTGGGTCTCCATATCATGGTCGGATATATTAAATCCCAATCTAATACTTTTTATCTCTCCTGTTCTTACCGATTTTTGCTGTTTTTCTTTTTTCTTAATTTGGTAGAGATACTTGCCAATCTTTCCGAACTTGCAAACTGGTGGCTCAACTTTATCACTAATCTGAATTAAATCAAACCCTTTTTCTCGGGATTCCCTAAGGGCTTTTGTTAGGTCATAGACCCCTAACTGTTCTCCGTTCTCATCTATTACTCTTACCTGTCTTGCCCTTATTTGATTATTGACGAATATTCTTTTTGGCAAAATTTTATTGTGGAGGTGAAGGGAGTCGAGCCCTCGTCCAAAAATTTTTCTAAAATAATTCTACAAGTTTGTTCAATTTTATCTTTAAGAAATTAGAGTAAGAAATTGACAAAATCTCTGAAATCCGAGCTCTTAATTTTCGGCAGTTATTCCGAGCTCAACGACTGCCTAATCTCAATAAATGACACCCTTGGCCGCCTATTGAGAATTAGCGGGAGGATGGCTTTACCTACTTAAGCGTAGGCGTAAGCGGGTTTAGAAAATAAGTTTGCACTTACTTGTTCCGCCGATTGGCGGGTTAAAGTTTTACGAGATTTCCTCGGCTTGCTTATATTAGGTTAAATCTTTGTCAAATCCGATTATAACACCCCCTATGTTTCCTTTAAGGCCCTTTTAATTTCTCTTTCGATTTCTCTTTTTTTAATTTGTTCTCTTTTATCTACTTTCCCTTTTCCTCGGGCTAAAGCAAACTTCATTTTTATATTTCCTCTTTTAGTATATATCATTAAGGGGACAATCGTCAAGCCCCTTTGCCTTACTCGACCGATTAACTTTCTTATTTCAGGTTTTGTCAGAAGAAGTTTTCTCTCTCGTTGAGGGTTGTAATTTTCAGGAGCGTTCTTGGGCTGATAGGGAGGGATAGTGGCTCCCACCCAAAAAACCTCTTCTCCCTTCAAGGAAATAAAAGACCCGCTCAAATTAACTCTTCCTTCTTTGATTGATTTTACTTCTTGGCCGATTAAAACAATCCCTGCTTGAAACTTTTCGATAAAATGATAATTGGCGAAGGCCTTTTTATTTTCAATTATAACTCTCATCAATTTCAGATTATCATCACAACTTCCTTTTATCAAGCACAAGAAAATGACGGGGTTTAACCCCGTCATTTCTGCCTTATTGAAGTCGGATTTCAGATGATTTAATATAGCCAACTTGACATTAATTTTTGAACAATATACAATCAAAATATATGAAAGAAGATTTTTCAGAATTAGTTAAATATTTAGATAAAAAATTCGGGAAGGTTGATAATGAGTTTGTTAAGATTGGAGACGGGTTTGTTAAAATTGAAGACAGATTTGTTAAAATTGATGAAAAATTTAATAAATTATTTGATGTATTTGCCACAAAAGAAGATTTAAAGAAGGCAGTAGAAAATCTTTCTACTAAGGATGATTTTAATGAATTATTAAATTCCGTTGACGCTTACGCCAAGAAAGCGGACACATATTTTCAGGAGATGGTAATGCTTGGACATAAAGTTGACAGGCACGAAAAATGGATTCAACAAATTGCTGTCAAGCTTGGGGTTAAGCTGGATTATTAGAGTTCTATATTTTAGTAAAAATAAAAGATACCCAGTAATGGGTTTTTTGTTTTTTTATTATCCCTTTTATCAAGCACAAGAAAATGACGAGGTTTAACCCCGTCATTTTCTTCTCTAGAAAGAGGTAAGAGGCGCGCGCGAATCACCCTAAACACTTGATATTTTGAGTCCTTGCGATATTTTTCGTCGGGGGCTCTTTTTTTTAGTTTTTTTGTCATTTGATTCAATTTTTTCTGTCTGTTGACATCAGATGTCAACAGACAGAATGTTGAATAATTTATAATTCAATTTATTGTTCCCTTAGCCCAACCTATCTTAAACCCAACCTATCTTATAACCCAACCTATCTTAAACCCAACCTATTCTTAACTTGTTACACTTTAGGACGATCGTTCTAAAGTGTAACAAAGTTATTGTGCCTTATCTTAATTAATGGGAGTTAAGTTGTCATTTTTTGTTAATAAAAAAATTGGTTTTTTATCTTATTTTCACAAGGCAAAGAGTTAGTGGGGAGCGAGGGCAGAGTTCTTATCTTGAAATAAGGGCAAAAAAAGATATAATAAATGGTGTATTAAAAAGGTAAAATGTTCAAGAAAGAAATTGAAAAATTGATAAAAAAGGCGGTTAAAAAGGATTTCGGTTTTGATTTGGAAAATATTGAAATAGAAAAACCCCAAGAAGAAAGTTTTGGCGACTATGCGACCAATACGGCTTTGACTATATCAAAAAAAGCGGGGATAAAACCAATGGAAATAGCCACGAAATTGAAAAAGACGATGGCGGAATGCCAGTCCGATTTGTTAAGCAGGATTGAGACGGTTCCTCCCGGTTTTATCAATTTTTTTCTTTCAGAAAAGTATTTAATCAAGCAGTTAAACAGGGTTTTAGAAGAGGGTTCGAAATACGGTTCGTCTAAGGTGGGGAAAGGAAAAAAGATTATCATTGATTATTCTTCTCCTAATATTGCCAAATCATTTGGAGTGGGACATTTGAGGTCAACTATCATCGGTCAGGCGATTTATAATATTTACAAGTTTTCTGGCTGGGAATGTATTGGCGATAATCATTTAGGTGACTGGGGGACTCAATTCGGGAAAGTAATTTATCAATTAAAGAAAAATAAAACCGACCTTAAAAAAATAAAAATAGATGATTTAGAAAGGGACTATATTGATTTTCATAAACAAGTTCAAGACAATCCAAAAATGGAAGAAGAAGCACGGAATTGGTTCAAAAAAATGGAAGAAGGGAACAAAGAAGCCAAAAAAATATGGCAAATTTGCCGAGATATAAGCTTCGAAGAGTTTAATAAAATCTATAAATTATTAGATATAAAAATTGATTATTCTTTAAGCGAAAGTTTTTATCAAAAAATGCTGGGGGAAATCATTAGTGAGGCGATGGAGAAGAAAATTACTTCTAAAAGCGAAGGAGCTTTAGTTGTGAAACATTCTGACGAAAAATCTGTTCCGGCAATGCTCTTGAAATCCGATGGGGCGACTACTTATTTAACTCGGGATTTAGCTACAATAAAATACCGCCTAAAAAGATGGAAGCCGGACTTGATAGTTTATGAGGTCGGCAAAGAGCAGGAACTCTATTTCCAGCAATTATTTTGGGTTGCTAATCTTTTGGGTTGGGCTAAAAAGGACATCTTCTATCATTTATCACATGGGCTTATCCGTTTTGAACATCAGAAGATTTCAACTCGAACCGGTCGAACGATAAGATTAAAAGAAATTTTGGGCGAAGCCGTTAAGAGAGCCAAGGGAGTAATCAATGAATCGGAAACAAGCAGGGATTTTTCGGATAAAGAGAAGGATAAGATAGCCACGGAAGTTGGAGTCGGGGCGGTGAAATATAATGATTTGTCTCATCATCGAAGCAAAGATATTATTTTTGACTGGGATAAAATCTTAAACTTGAAAGGAAACTCTGGTCCCTATATTCAATATACTTATGCTCGTTGCCAGAGTGTTTTGAAGAAAGGTAATTTTAGGGTCTTTATAGCTAAAAACATATCAAAATTAAATAACGAAGTCAAAATTGGTGAAGAGGAAAAGAATATTTTAAGAGTGATATCTTTTTTTCCCGAGGTGGTCAAAAACTCCGCTCAAAGTTTTTCTCCTAACTTAATTTGTAATTTTGCTTTTGATTTGGCTCAAAAATATAACACATTTTATAATTGTGAGCCGATAAACAAGGCAAAGAATCCCCAAACAAGAAAGCTTAGATTGTTTTTAACTTTCGGAGTCGCTCAAGTTCTAAAAAACTCCCTTTCCCTTTTGGGCATCTCCAGTCCCGAGAGAATGTGAGGTATTTGGTGAAAACATCTACTCGCCAAACCCAGCACTTATTTCTATGAAAGTATTACAAATGTTTTAACTTTATAAATTTGTTTTTCTATATAAATAAGTGCTGGATATAAGAATCTGTAATCCGCCAAACCCAGCACTTATTTCTATGGAAACATTATAAGGGTCTTAGCTTTGTAATTCTGAATAATAATGTTAATTTCTATTTCGTGTTTTTATAGAAATAAGTGCTGGGTTTGGCGGAAACATCTTCTAATATGCAATATAATTTTTCCGAAGAAGAAAAAAATATCTTAAAATTTTGGGAGGATAAGAAAATTTTTCAGAAATTACTCAAAAAAAATCAGGGCAAAAAGAGCTGGTCTTTTTTAGATGGTCCTATCACAGCTAATAATCCTATGGGTGTCCATCATGCTTGGGGGAGGACATATAAAGATGTTTTCCAAAGATATAAGGCAATGCGGGGTTTTGACCAAAGGTTTCAAAATGGGTTTGATTGCCAGGGGTTGTGGGTTGAGGTAGAGGTTGAAAAAGAATTAGGTTTCAAAAATAAAAAAGATATTGAGGAGTATGGTCTCGAAAAATTTGTTAAAAAATGTAAAGAAAGAGTTGAAAAATACTCGAAGATTCAGACCAAACAATCAATTCGTTTGGGGCAATGGATGGATTGGGACAATTCTTATTACACGATGTCGGAAGAAAATAATTATTCTATTTGGCATTTTTTAAAAAAATGCCATCAGAATAATATCCTTTATAAGGGGAAAGATGTTGTTCCTTGGTGTCCGCGGTGCGGAACATCTATTTCCCAACACGAGATTTTAACCGAAGAATATCAGGAATTAACCCACCAGTCCATATTTTTTAAATTACCCCTTCTTAATCTTAAAAAAACATTCTTTTTGGTTTGGACAACTACTCCTTGGACATTGCCAGCCAATGTCGCTTTGGCTGTCCATCCTGACTTTTCCTATGTCAAAGTAAAGGACAAAGAAGGAAATATATTCATTCTTTTAAAAAGTAAATTGGATATTATTCCTCAAGGGGAAATAGTGGAAGAAATTAAGGGTCAAGAATTAATCGGATTGGAATATCAGGGCTTGTTTGATGACTTTTTGGCTGTTAAAGACGGACTTAAAGAATATAATCATTCAGTTATCGGTTGGGGAGATGTCACCGAAGAAGACGGAACCGGAATTGTCCATATCGCGCCCGGTTGCGGTGAAGAGGACTTTCAATTAGGGAAGGATTTTAAACTTCCAGTCATTGACCCGACTAACGAAGAGAGTAGATATAAGGAGGGTTTCGGAGAAATTAGCGGAAAATTTGTTTTTGAAAAAGAAACCAAAGATTGGATTTTTGAAAACTTAAAGAAAAGGTCTTTTGTCTTCAAGATAGAAAATTATCAGCACAGATACCCAACTTGTTGGCGGTGTAAATCGGAATTAATTTTTCGTTTAGTTGACGAGTGGTATATTTCTATGGACTCTTTGCGAAAACCACTGGAAGAAACCGCTAGGAAAATTAACTGGATTCCCTCTTTCGGATTGGAAAGAGAGTTGGATTGGTTGAAAAATATGAAGGACTGGCTTATTTCCAAAAAAAGATATTGGGGTTTGGCCCTACCTATTTTTGAATGTTCTAAATGCGGCAGTTTTGAAGTGCTTGGTTCAAAAGAAGAATTAAAGGAAAGAGCCGTTGAGGGCTGGTCGGAATTTGAAGGCCATAGTCCCCATCGTCCTTGGGTGGATGAAGTAAAAATTAAATGTCTCAAATGTAACTCTCTTCTTTCCCGGGTTCCGGATGTTGGGAACCCTTGGTTAGACGCCGGGGTAGTTCCTTTTTCAACGATGAAATATTTTTCTGATAAAGATTTTTGGAAAAAATGGTTTCCGGCTGATTTTATTTGCGAGTCCTTCCCCGGCCAGTTTAAGAATTGGTTTTACTCTCTTTTGGTTTTAAGTGAGGTCTTGGCAGGAACTAAACCTTTTCGGACAATTTTTGGCTACGCTATGGTCGTTGATGCTCAAGGAGAGGAAATGCATAAATCAAAGGGGAATGCTATTTGGTTTGACGAAGCGGTTGAAAAAATAGGAGCCGATGTTATGCGTTGGCTCTATGTGAGGCAGAACCCTTTTTCTAATTTGAGATTTGGCTATGAGCCGGCTACCGAAGTGAAAAGAAAATTATTAATTCTTCTTAATAGTTATGGTTTTTTTGAAACCTATAAAAACCCTCAAGAAAACAAAGAAAAGTTATTTGAGGTCCGACCTCAAACACTCCAAATGCTTGATAAATGGGTTATTTCTAAATTGAACGGTTTAATTGGCAAGACAACTGATTTTTTGGATAAATATGATTCCTATAAAGCAAGTTTAGCAATAGAGGATTTTTTTATAAATGACTTATCCCTTTGGTTTATCAGGCGTTCGCGGAAAAGATTTCAAAATCCAAAAAATGATAAGGAAAAGGAAAATGTTGAAAATGTCTTATATTTTATTCTCCTAACATTGACTAAACTGTTAGCTCCAATGATGCCCTTTTTGAGTGAAAAAATGTATCAAAAATTACGAAGTGAAAAAATATCTGAATCGGTTCATCTTTCTGATTGGCCTCAAAAAGACGATAAACTGATTGATGAAAAATTAGAAGAAGAGATGGTTTGGGTGAGGGATATCGTAAATAAGGTCTTGGCCAAGAGGATTGAAGCAGGGATTAAAGTGAGACAACCCCTAAGGAAATTAAAAATTAAAAATGAAAAAGTAAAAATTGTTGAAGATGAATTATTGGATTTAATTAGGGAGGAGACGAATATAAAAAAGATTGTTTTTGATGATAAAATCAAAGGAGAAGTAGAATTAGACATCAACATTGATGAAAGGTTAAAAGAAGAAGGGGAAATCAGGGAGGTTATCAGGCATATTCAAAACCTTAGGAAGAAAGAAGGATTGGTCCCGAAGAACAGAATTATCATTGATTGTTTTTTTGCCCAGGGGACTGTTCCCGACATTCAAAATCTTCTTGAAAAAAATAGAGAACTGATTTTAAAAGAAACGAGGGCAAATGATATTCGTTTTAATTCGGAAGAGAGGAAGTTTTTGGACAATGAAAATAAATTAAAAATAAAAGGAGGAGAAGTTGCTTTAATGATAAAAATTAATTAAGGTATAAACAAAAGAGAAATTTTAATATTATGCGAAAATTATTTATAATTTTATTTTTAGTCGCCTTTGGGATTGTTGGGATAACGGGTTTTTGGTATTGGCAAAAGAACATCTATTCTAAGGAAATTTTGAAGTTAGAGATATTAGGGCCGGAAGAAGTTGAAACTGGAGAAGGGATTGAATATATAGTTAAGCTTAAAAACAATGGGCAGACAAGATTAGAAAACCCGGAGTTAATTTTTGAGTTTCCCGGAAAGTCCATTTTAGAAGGGACATCTACCCTAAGAAATAATCAAAGAATAGAAGATATTTACCCCGGCGAAGAGAGAACATACTCTTTTAGGGCGAAACTTTTTGGCCGAGAAAATGAAATTATGAAAGCCAAAGCATCTTTAAGTTATTATCCTAAAAACTTAAAAGCCCTTTACCAATCGGAAACAAGTTTCACCAGCCGAATTAAATTTGTTCCTTTAACTTTTGAGTTTGATTCACCTTCCAGCGTTGCCAAGGGAGAAGAAATAAATTTTTCTTTAAATTATTTTTCTAATATCGATGAAATTTTAGAAAGCTTAAGGGTGAGGATAGAATACCCTTCAGGGTTTGAGTTTAGAGAGTCAATTCCCAACGCTTTAGACGAAAAGGAATGGGCTCTTTATTCTTTAAGCAAGGCCTCGGGAGGGAGAATTGAGATTAAGGGGACGATTGAACAAGGCAAGGAAGGAGAGGAGAAGATATTTAGGGCCCAGTTAGGAATGTTAAAAAATGAAGAGTTTTGGCTTTTGAAAGAAGCAACTCAGTCGCTGAAAATAGCAGAATCGTCTCTTTATATTTCCAGTTTGATTAATAACTCTCCGGGGTATTCGGTTTCGGCTGGGGATTATCTTCATTACGAAATATTTTTTAGCAATATCGGTCAAAATCCCATTCAAAAAAAATTTCTTTTTGCCGAATTAGATGGGGACTTTTTTGACCTTTCAACATTAAAATCAAAAGATGGAGAGTTCGGGCATGGAGATAATACTATTTTATGGGATTGGAAAAATGTTTCTTCTCTTCGTTTCTTAGATAATGGCGAGGAGGGGAAAGTTGAGTTTTGGGTGAAGTTAAAAGAGGATATTGGCCATCAGGTTGAAAATCCAAAATTGAATTTAAAAGTTGATTTGGCAGGAGCCGAGAAATCCTTTGAAACAAAAATAAACTCTCAAATAGTTCTTAATCAAAAGGTCTATTTTGAACAAGAGTTTTTTGAAGGCGAGGGGCCTTTGCCTCCCAAGGTTGGTGAAAAAACGGAATATACCGTTCTTTGGCAGATTAAAAATTTTTGGAACAAATTAGAAAATGTCAAAGTTAAAGCGATATTGCCCGATTATGTGAGACCGACAGGAAACATATTTCCGGTTGAAGCGAAGTTCACCTACGATTCAGGGTCAAGGACATTAATGTGGAATGTAGGCGAAATTGAACCCTGGCAGAGTTTTGAAAATACCTCTTTGGTCTTGGCTTTTCAAATAGAGTTTTCACCTCTTGCTTCTCAAAAAGGAGAAACGCCATTTTTAGTGAATAAAGCCGAGATATCAGGAGAGGATATTTGGACATCGGAAACATTAAAGGTTTCGGCTGACGGTCGGGACACTACTTTGCCGGACGACCAAAATGTGAGCGAAATTCAAGGAATTGTTGAATAAAATATGGAAGATAAAATTTCAAAAATTATTTCTCTTTGTAAACGGAGGGGTTTCATTTTTCCCTCTTCGGAAATATACGGGGGTTTTGGCGGGGTCTATGACTTCGGTCCTTTGGGTTTAGGCCTGAAAAAAAATATTAAAGAGAGCTGGCAAAAAGATATGGAAGAAGTAGGGGGAATTGTCGGGTTTGATTCAGCGGTTTTGGCAAATCCAAAAGTTTGGGAGGCCTCCGGCCATCTTAGTGCTGGTTTTAGCGATGAATTAAGAGAGTGTAAAAAATGTCACAAGAGATTCAGGTCCGATGAAATAGAAAACGATAAATGTTCGGAGTGTGGAGGGGAATTAACCAAGTCCAAGAAGTTTAATTTAATGCTCAAAACATTTATCGGGCCGGTTGAGGACGATAAGGCGGTTGCTTATTTGAGGCCCGAAACTTGCCAAAGTATTTTTATTAATTTTTCCAATATTTTAAACTCTCAAAGATTAAAAATCCCTTTTGGGGTAATCCAGATAGGGAAGTCGTTCAGAAACGAAATAAATCCCAAGAATTTTATTTTTAGAATTAGAGAGTTTGAACAGATGGAAATGGAGTGGTTTTGCCACCCTTCCGAAGCGGAAAAATGGTTTGAATTTTGGCTGGATAAACGGCTTAATTGGTATTATAACTTGGGAGTAAAAAAAGAAAGTTTAAGAACAGTAGAAGCGCCGGAGAAAGAAAGGGCCCATTATGCCCAAAAACAGGTTGATATTCAATATCGATTTCCATCGGGCTGGAAAGAGATTGAAGGAATTCACAACAGAGGGGATTGGGACCTCTCCAATCACTCAAAGTATTCAGGTCAAGAGTTAAGTTGTTTAGACGAAAGTTTGCCTTCTGCCCAAAAAGAAAAATATTTTCCCTATGTTATTGAAACATCGGTCGGGGTTGAAAGGGTCTTGTTTGCTTTTCTTTCGGAGTTCTACCAAGAAGTTGAGGGAGGGAGAACAGAGACCACCAAGTCGGTTAAAGAAGTTGAGACCTTGTTAAAACTTCCATTTTCTTTAGCTCCAGTAAAAATCGCTGTTTTCCCATTAGTAAAAAATAAACCGGAATTAGTAGAAAAAGCTAAAGAAGTTTATCGGTTGTTAAAATCCAATTTTTCTTGTCTGTACGATGAAGTTGGTTCAATCGGTCGTCGTTATCGTCGAGCGGACGAGATTGGTGTTCCTTGGGCGGTCACGATAGATTTCGAGACATTAGAAAAGGAAGACGTCACTATTCGGAATAGAGATACAATGAAACAAGAGAGGGTCAAGATAAAAGATTTGGGCGGCTATTTTAATCAAAATTTAAGATAATATACCCTTATGTTTCAGAAATACGCTATTGGGGTTGACAAAAATACAGTGTTATGCTATACTTAACGCGGAATTAAAAATAGATAAAATTGGACTTTAAAATAAGAATATTTTTAGAAAAAACTAAAAAACAAAAGGAGCAAGACAATGAGTAAGTTATGCAAAAATCAATTGATCGAGAAGTTGGTATCCCTTTTCGGAGATGCCGAAACTGACATCGACGAGGCGATAAAGGAAGCCAAGAATCAGTTGGTGGTCAAGGCAAAAGAGAGCAAGCGTGAAGATCTGGAGAAGCTGTTTAATGGTCAAATTCAGACCTTGAAGGACCGCGGGTGTCCCGAGCAGATCGTTGAAATGCTCCAAAACCAGAAAGGCAAAGTGGTCGAGAGGGCAAGAGAGATGTCATTCGTTGAAGGGAATATTCCCTTTTTGCCAGTTATCAAGTCGGCTTACTTGGGCTATTACGGGTTAATGTCTATGGTGCGCAACGGCGACAAGCAGGGTTACACCTATTTGAATTCCGCAACCATCACGGACAAGTTTGACACACCGGAAGACCCCTACTACATCTACGATGTAGAGAATGGTCAAGCGCTCCTTGACAAGAGTCCGGAGAAAGCCATTGACATTATCAAGGGACAGTCAAGGTCACCCCTCACTGCGGCTGAAGTAGTCAATCTCTGCATCGTCACTAATGTGCTTTCACGGCATTATGTGGATGCGGCTGGCTCCCGTTATGACGGGTCGGACAGGGTGCCGGATGTCTGTCTGCATGACGGCGATCGGCCGAGGCTCGACTGGAGCTACCTCGACTGCCCGGGTCGTCACTGGGGGTCTGCGTCCTGCGGTAGTAGATAGGTCTTTGGGCTTTGGATCCTTGGGCCTATTGGTATTTGGTTTTTGGGTTCCGACGCGAATTTTTTTCACAAGCCATTAAATGGCAAAAGGGCAGATCACAAGATCGGCCCTTTTCTTTTTCTTAAAAAATGCAATACAATAAAGGTGCTGTCTATATTGATTGAAAATGCCCTGACAAGGCGATTGTCTCTTTTAAGTTTGATTGCGAGATAGAAAGGGCAATTGTATTTTTGCAATTGGAGTTCTTCGAGGGTTCAGTTGATGTGGACAGCAGGTCGGTTGTCCCTTTTTCCCTTTTTGAATTTGTCCCACGCATTAAGCAAACTTTCCATTAAGACCATTTTTGAGAATAAATTTTTATAAATTTTCATAATTATATATGAAAAATTTAGATCAATTAAACAATGAGGCACCCATTTTGAAACTTACTGTCGATCTCTATAAGGAGTTCTATCAACACCTTAAAACTTTTCCCAAAAAAGACCAGTATATGCTCGGAAGGCGATGCGAAGAATATGTTCTAAGGTTTATGGAGTTAATTTTGTTTGCTGTTGGCTTTGAAAAATCACGCAAATTAGAAGTTTTAGAAGAGGCAAACAATAAATTTGATGTGCTTAAAATCTTATTTCGCATGGCTAGAGA
>CAYLHU010000002.1:0-31787 GCA_964383715.1 uncultured Candidatus Saccharibacteria bacterium | reverse complement strand
CTTTATGTAATATTATTGAATCAATTTTTGACAAGGGATTTATTTATGATTCTTACGCTTGCCGAAAAAATAAAGGAACTCATAAAACTATTAGAAGATTAGAAAAATTTATAAAATCATCTAATGACAAATTAAACTCCAAAATCTATTGTCTTCAGTGTGATGTTTCTAAGTATTTTGACAGTATCAATCATAAAATTCTTTTAGAAATTATCAGGAAAAAAATTGCTGACAAAAAAGTTTTATGGTTGACAGATGAAATTATATCCAGTAGTCAAGAAAAACAGGACACAGGTATCCCCATTGGGAACTTGACCAGCCAACTTTTTGCCAACGCCTATTTGGACGAATTAGACCAATTTATAAAACATCAATTAAAAATAAAATATTATCTTCGCTATATGGACGATTTCTTAATTCTTGGTTGTGAAAAAAAAGAATTGAATTGGATTAAAGAAAAAATTAAAGAATTTTTAAAAATTGGATTAAAATTAGACCTACATCCTAAAAAAGCCAATATTTTTCCAATTAATAAGGGGATTAGTTTTCTTGGTTATCGGATTTTTAAAAATTACAAATTATTAAAAAAAGAGACAATAAAGAGATTTATTAAGAGAATAAAAGTTTATAAGAAGAGATTAAATGAAGGAACAATGACTCAAAAAAAATTTAATAATTCCTTACAATCTTGGTTGTCTTATGCCGATTTTGCCAATTCCAACCATTTAATAAAAATCTTTAATATACACTGACAAAAATAAAAAATCCCAATCTGTATTAGCAGTTAAGATGACAGGGTTAAACCCCGTCATCCAATGACGAGGTTTAACCCTGTCATCTTGGAAAATTCAGATTATGAAATTTATCAGAAAAATGAAAAAAATTG
Organism: uncultured Candidatus Saccharibacteria bacterium; assembly: GCA_964383715.1. GTDB lineage: Bacteria > Patescibacteriota > Minisyncoccia > Minisyncoccales > CG1-02-41-26 > CAYLHU01. The sequence continues at coordinate 30,901 of CAYLHU010000002.1, read as the reverse complement.
AAAAGGAGCTCCGCTTCTTAAAAGAAAGTTAAACAATAATTGAAAAAATGAATCAAAAATATCTACCAATTTTAGAAAAGTTTAAAGGAAAGTCAGCAGGAATTTTTATAGATGAAGCAAATTTATTTTATTCTCAAAAATCTTTAGGTTGGCATATCAATTGGCAAAAAACTTTAGAGTTTTTAAAACAATTTTACAATATTAAAATAGCTCGATATTATATGGGAATGCCGTTAAAAAGAGAAACCTATGAGAGAAATATTTTAATTAAGAGCCGATTAGAGAAAATAGGGTTTGAGGTAATTAACAAACCTCTTAAAAAGATTTATTTAGACAATGAGAAAAAAGATTTTAAATATAAATGTAATTTTGATGTAGAAATTACTCGGGATGTTATCCGAAAATTAGAAGAAATTGAATTAGTTTTATTAATAAGCAGTGATAGTGACTTTATTGGATTGAGAAATGATGTAATTAACTGTAAAAAAGGATTTATATTTATTTGTTTCGAATATAATACTGCTTGGGAGATTAGAAGATCTTATCATTTGTTTTTTGAGGATATCAGAGAGAAGATTGAATTTTTATAAAAAACAAGCCCCGAAGATTAATTCGGGGTGAAGTCACTATTATCATTATACTAAACCAAGAAACATTGTCAACCCTTAAAAAGTAGTTAAAAAAGGAGCTAAGCTCCTTAGAAAAAATATGAAAAAAATTATTAAGTTTATCAAGTATCACAATGGTTTCACAATCGGACTGATTTTGGTCTTTGTTTTCGGAGGGACGATTTTCGCTTCAGACAACGCTCGGGAAGCGGTTGTTGGGAAAACAATAGTTGAAAAAACGGGGATAGACAACACAGTCCTTTTGGCCACCGATATTGATAATTTTAATTTTGAAATGAAAATTAAAAATGTTTTAGAAGATAATCAAAACTATTATCTTGATTATTCTTATCAAATGTTAGCGATTAAGGATAATATCTGGCAGAAAGTTCTCACCAATAACAGATTAACGGTGGCTAAGGATTTTTTAGGCAAAAGGGATTTAGGTATTTATGTCGCCAAAGAATTAGGAGAGGTTATTGATAACCAACTTGTCTTTTTGAAAAAAGTTCAAGAAAAAAACAAAAAACAAGGGGAGACGGTTATTCAAGAGACAACAAAATATACTGGTTTAAAAGGAATGGTCTTAAATCAAAAAACAAAAGGGTTGCCCGGATATGAAGTAGTTATGAAGTCAGCCGAATTAGAAACATTTGTTTATAGTGCTCCCTCAATCCCGAGCCAAGTTCAAGAACAAGTTCAAGGAGGTGAGGGGAGTCAAGAATCTTTGCCAGAAACATTTATTGATAATTATCCTCAAGCCCTAACCACTTCAACTGACCCGATTTTTGAGTTCCATTCTTCGGTTAGCGAACCAACTTTCCAATGCCAGATAAATAAACTCGGGTTTGAGCCCTGCCAGTCGCCGAAGAAATACTTTAATCTAACACCTGGCCAATATATTTTTGAGGTTTACTCGTCTGATTTTTATGGCAAATATGACCGAACTCCGGCTGTTTTCAATTGGACGATTGAAGGGGTGGCGATAACTGGTTCAACAACAACTACAACAACTACAACAACTACAACAACTACAACAACTACAACAACTACCACAACTACCACAACTACCACTTGTGCCCCTGATTGGCAATGTAGCGATTGGCAGGATTCAAAAGATTTGTTTGCTTGTGGCCAAACCTTTATCCAAACCCGAACTTGCTCTGACATCAATGAATGTGGTCTTGACCAAGACAAACCTGCCGAAACACAAGAAGTTATTGGAACCGAGGCTTCTTCTTGTGGAGCTACAACTTGCGACATTAACAAAAACTTGACAGGCGAATGCCAAAATACTTGCCTTGACGGCGCTTGCCAGGGATGTACTCCAATCTGTGCTTGTGCCATCGGTTTCAGCGATTGTGATGGCGATAGTATCGGAATTGATGCTAATGGTATCGGTCTTGATGCCGATGGCTGCGAATTTATTTTAGAAACTCCCACTTCCACTTGCCCCACAAATTAAAAAAAATTACCGGGGTCAGACCCCGTCATATAACCTTGTCAGATTTGTCAACATATTATGGCTTCAAGTCGTCCACAATTTGTTAATGGTGAAATTTACCATATTTTCAATAGAGCAATAGAAGGGAGAAATCTTTTTCAGCAGGTCGCTGATTATTTTCGATTTATTTTCTGTCTGTATGAATTAAATGATAAAAATATAGTTAATATGCGACTTCGTATAAGTCAGCGTAAAGCTCGTAATAATCCCAAAAATTACCGGGGTCAGACCCCGTCAATTTCTCGAGAGCCGTTGGTGGAAATTATAGTATTTTGTTTAATGCCTAATCATTATCATTTACTCGTTAGACAATTGGTAGATAATGGTATTTCTCTTTTTATGAAAAAATTAGGTGATGGCTATGTTGGTTATTTTAACGAAAAATATGAAAGAAAAAGCAGGGGCTCTATATTTCAAAGTCATTTCAAGGCGGTTCATATTAAAACACAGGAGCAACTTATGAATGTTATTTGTTATATTTTTACTAATCCGATAAGTATTTTAGAGAAAAACTGGAAAAAAGAAGGAGTAAAAAATCCTCAAGAAGCGATTAAGTTTTTAGAGAATTATAAATGGTTTAGTTATCCAGATTGTATTGAGGGGAAAGCGTTTCCATCGGTGACTCAAAGAGATTTTATTTATGAAGTGTTTGGGGACTCGGAGAATTTAAAAAAAAGTGTAGAGAGCTGGATTTTATATAAGTCCGAATTAGAAAAAGGATTAGAGATGAACGATAACTTATTTTTGGATAATAAATAAAAAAATTACTGGGGTCAGACCCCGTCAATTCTGTGGATTTTATTTCAGGTTTAGAAGGCGGGACCATTCGGTATGGATACTTTGGCGGTTAGGGCTTAAAGCGGAAGCTCTTTGAAAATTTTGTTTAGCGATTTCAAGATAATCTGGGATATCAACAAGTCCCAAGTTTATTGATAATTCTTGATATAAAGCTATAGATATTTGTCCGGCGTAAATGTAATTGCGGGTGAAATAAGGGAATTCATTTTGGCCGTTTTCTTCTTGGAGATGAAGAGCGCGGATAAGATAAGGGTCAAACGAACTTTTAGGATTTACTTCAGAAAACTTCGGCAACAATGTAAGAAATGAGACAGCCCAAAATCCGTAGCGGCGGCGGAGATGAGGATTGATAGGTTTGGCATTATAGGAAAGGCCTTTTTCGAAACTTTGAAAACATTTTTGGAATTCCCCATAACGGCAGTATGTCTCGCCTTGGTTAAGATAATAATTGGCTTGGAAAATATGGCCTTGAAGTTCCAGGAAAGGATAAAAGATAAGTAGGATTATTAGAGCCAAGCCAAAGAAATTTAAAAACACGAAAGAAAATGAATGTTTTTGAGAAAAGGGGCCTGTTTCTTGTTCGGCTTTTTGGGGGACAAAACCGCTTGAATGTTCATTAATTTTAAAATTGGCATAAGAAAGAAAGAACATTAAATAAATAAAAGGGACGGTGGTATCAAAGTTTAGAAGGTTTTGAACAAGATAACCACTGAAAGAAGAGATTAAAGCAATATATATGTAAGGATTAGAGGGAGATTGTTTTAATCGCTTGAAAAGCAAGTAAATAGCGGAGAGAAAAATGGAAATATAAATTAGCAAACCGAAAAGTCCAGTTGTCGCACCGATGTCAAAAATAAAATTATGGGCTTTATCAAACCAGGTCTCGTCAAGAGAACCGGGTTGAGATAAGGAACCGGTTTGGTCTAATGTGCCTTGGTAAAAAGAGTCAAAAGGAATAAAAAAATTTTCGGGGCCGTAGCCAAGTAAGGGACGAGTAGTTAAACCTTCCCAACCAGATTGTTGAGCTTGCCAGCGAGGGATAAAGGAACTTTTTAAATGTTCCAAATTTAAAAATCTTTGGTTGAAGGAAGAATTATTATTGATAAGTTTCTGCCCCGAAGAGGTGAAGAAAAATAAAGAAAATAAAACGAAACCGGTTAAAAAAATAAGGAAAATATTTCTTTTAATTCCTTTCTTTTTAAAAGGGAAAAGGAAAAGGAAAACAAGAAGAGAAACAAAGATGCCAAGATAGGCGCTTCTAGTCTGGGTTAAAAAAAGAGCGATTAAAGCGGTTCCCGCGGCAAACCCAAAAATCTTAGAGGAGGAGAAAAATAAGGCGACAAAAATTGGGATAACAAGCACCAAGTAAGGACTTAAAAAATCAGGGTTATTTAAAGTAGAGGGGGGGCGGGGGACGCCGGAAAGAGCTTGAAAAATGGCAAATAAAGAAACAAGAAGAGCAACAATCGCTGTTAGTTTTAAAAATTTTTGCCAATCCTTTTCCTGTTTCAAAAAAACAAAAAGGAGAAAAAAGAAAATAACAAAATGAATAAGAGAAAAAAGTCCCATATTCTTATAAATATTTCCCCAAAAACTGAAAGAGGGTTGAAGGGAGGTTAGAGTGGAAAGAGCGGAGATTAAAAGAAATAAAATGAGGGTCCCGGGGATTACAAAATTAGATTTCAAACGCGGTTTGAAGTTTAACTTCAAATTGCCAATGAGCCAGTAAAGAAAAGTGAGAATGACCGAGAGCTCCACTAAGAGTTTAAAGATAATGTCTCTTCCTAAAGGAAAAAGGTAATTTCCAATATCAGGCAAAAGAGGCAGGCAGAGAATAATGGCAAAGAGAAAAAAAATGAAATTTTTTATAATTTTTGCCAAATTAAAACGAGAAAAAGGAATAGAAAAATTATCAGTCATATATTCCTATTATAATATTGAGTTTCAATTTAATAAAGGTATAATAATGTAACAACTAATTTTCAAATAATCATTTTCATTTTTTATTGAAAAATTGAAAATTGATTGCAAATTGAAAATTGAAAATTGAAAATTTAAAATACTATGTTCAAAAAAATAATTAAGGTCGTGATGTATCTGTTAGTTTTCTTAATGCCTCTTTTCTGGCTACCTTTCACCTTTGAGACTTTTGAGTTCAACAAGGTCTATTTATTGTCTTTCCTGGTTTTTATAGGCATTCTTTGTTGGTTGGCTCAAATGATTTTTAAGGAAAAGAAAATCACTTTTCGGAAAAAACCGCTTGATATTTTTGTTCTTGTCTTTTTGGCAGTAATGATTCTGAATACGATTTTTTCAATAGATAAAGTTTCCAGTATTTATGGATTTTATGGTCGATTTTGGCCGGGACTGGTCAGTATTTTGTCTTTGGGATTATTTTACTTTTTAGCCACCAACAATATCTCATCGTTAAAGACGGACAATAGCCAAGAGTTAATCGGCACCGGTGAGAAAAATGGAATAAAAAAACAATGGAAGCCCATATCAATCAAAGGGATATTGAAGGTATTTTTATGGTCGTCTTTCTTTGTTTTATTAGTGGGGTATCTTTCCCTTTTGGGCGTTTCAACAAAAGTCGGCAATTTTTTAGGAATTAATTTTTCTCAAACATTTAACACTGTCGGCGCTTCGTTGGAACAATTCTCCGTTTTTATGTCAGTTGTTTTCCTTTTATTGCTGAACACTTTGGCTTTTCAGAAAAAACAGAAGAAAAATATTTGGCTTTACCTTTATCTGTTTTCAATCCTCGCATTTTTGATTATAGTTGATTTTTGGCCATCCTTTTTGGTTATCTCCCTTTCCTTAATTTTGTTTTTGGGTTTCGCTTTTTGGAAAAGGGTCTTCAAGGAAGATGTCAATCGTTTAAGTTTATCGGTTTTATTTTTGATAATCTCCCTTATTTTTCTTTTCAGCAATCCTCTCCAGGGGATTTTTCCCGCAGAGTCGCAAGTGACTAATTTACCTCAAGAGATTTCGTTTTCCCAAGGAGAAAGCTGGGGCGTTAGCTGGCAAGGAGTGAAAGAGAATCCGATTCTTGGTTCGGGAGTTGGCACTTTCAGTTATTTGTTTTCCAAGTTTAAACCGGCAGATTTTCTAAATACCCCCTGGTGGCAGTTAAGATTCAGCCGAGCGTCAAACCATATGTCTGAACTACTTGGGACAACCGGTATTTTAGGAATTCTTAGTTATTTAGCGATGATAGCCATGTTTCTGATGGTTTCTTCTATGGTTATCGGAGTAAAGACAAAACCCGGAGCTTTTAACAAGTCCAAAAATGGGAAAACAGAGGGCGATGAAGCTAAAGCTTCATCTTCATCCTTCGCTAACGCTCGACTGGTAGAAGAAACAGGGGCCTCTTATATGCCGATTTTGATAGCATTTTTCGGTCTGTTAATTGCTCAATTTGTCTACTATCAGAATAGTGTTTTAGGATTCAGTTTTTGGTTATTTCTCTCATTAGGAGTTGTGAGTTGGGGAGAAGCGAGAAAAGAAAAGAGTTTTACTTTTAAAGATTTTCCGGAAGCCGGCTTGATTGCTAGTATGGTTTTTTGGGTCATCTTAATCGCTGTTGGTGTTTTCTATTTCACGATGATTAAGTTCTATGTGGCCGATGTTTACTACCGAAGATATTTAGTGAATCCAAGTGAAAATATTCTTCAATTGGAAAAAGCGAGTCGGTTCAATAAATCAAGGGCTGATTACCATATAACTTTAGCTCAAGATTACTTGGGAAGAATTTCCGATGAAGCGATTAAAACCGAGCCCAACAATCAAGTAATAATCAACTTGGCCAGCTTGGCTTTACAGGAAGGTCAATCAGCGGTTAATGTTTCTCCTAATAGGGTGAACGCTCAAGAATCCTTAGCGGTTGTTTATCGGGAAATTCAAGGTTTAGCCCAGGGCTCTTTGGACTGGGGGATAAAGACCTTTGAGAAGGCCTTAACATTGGAACCAAAAAGCCCGATTTTATTGGTTGAACTTGGCAAATTAAAGTTGACCGAAGAAAAACCCGAAGAAGCGAGAAGTTTATTTAATAGGGCCCTAGAAATTAAAGAAAATTATGTCGGAGCAGGTATCCAGCTGGCTTCTTTGAAGGAAAGCGAGGAGGATTTGGAAGGAGCAGTATCTCTTATGGAGGAGATAGTGGCAGCTAATCCTTACTCGGCAGACGCTCATTTCCAATTAGGTCGGCTATACTACAATCAGAAAGAAAATGATAAAGCCATAGGCCAATTTGAAAGTGTTTTAGCTCTTGTTCCAGGCCATTCTAATTCTCTTTACTCTCTTGGGTTGGTTTATGAAAGAAAGGGGGAAAAAGCGAAGGCCTTAGAACAATTCAAGAAGGTCTTGGAGCTCAATCCGGACAATGCCGATATTAAGAGTAGAATAAAAGAACTGGAAGCTCCAATTCCTGAGGACTAAGATATTTGAAAAAGAGAAGATATAATGAGGGAGGCCCGTCCTCCCTCAAAATGTAAACAGAGGAATAATTAAATCCTAAATCCTAAATCCTAAATACTAAACTCTAAACAAATTCAAAAACCGAGTTTTCACGAAGTGAAAACGAAGGTAAAGATGAATGCGAAGCGTTCATCGCAATACACCGAGCTTTTGTGAAACAAGTCAAAGATTTTTTTCAAAAATCTTTTCCGCCCTTCGCTATCGCTTGGGCAAGCGAAGGTGGAAAAGAGGCGAATCCTCTTTGACTGCGAAGCCCGAAGTAGGCGATGACGACTTCGTCGTCATCTTGACTCGCCTGCTTCGCAGGCTCGTTTATGATTTGTTTAGGATTTAGAAATTAGAGATTAGAATTTAATTACATTATGGCAGAAAAGAAAATTAGTAGAAAACCAATTAAAAAAGTGTTAAAGAAATCGGCTAAGCAAGATAATTCATTGAAATCGCAAAAGATTAAAATTCGGATTATTGGGATTGGTGGCGGAGCAGCTTCCATTTTAAGTGAAATGGCCGGGCAGTTGGGGAAAATCGGTTTTTTGATCGCTGACACGGATAAGAGAAGTTTTAAGAAAAAGAATCCCAAGATACGGACTTTTCAATTTGGTAAAGAATTGACCCGGGGCTGGGGAACGGGGATGAATTCAGATATTGGGGAAAAAGCGGCTCTGGAGGACAAGGAAAAAATTAAAAAAATATTCCAAGATACTGACTTGGTTATTTTAATTAGTTGTTTAGGCGGAGGGGTAAGTTCGGGAGCATCTTTGGTTTTTAGCCGGATTTTGAAAGAGTTAAAAATACTTTCTTTGGGGATCTTCACTCTCCCTTTTGTTTTTGAGGGAGAAAAAAAAATGCGTTTGGCTAAAGATAGTTTAAAAGATTTAAAGAAAGAACTTTCGGGGACACTTGTTTTGCCCAATGAGGAAATTCTCAAATACTCTGATAAAAAATATTCTTTACAAAAATCGCTTTCTTTAGTCAATCAGATATTCATTGATTATTTTAAGGATTTAATCGAAACCATATATCAACCGGGTATTATTAATATTGATTTTGCTGACCTTCGAACAATCTTGAAAGGGAGGAGTCAAAAACTTTATTTTGGCAGAGGAATCGGCCAATCGGCAAGCAGAATAGAAGAAGCCATAAAACAGATTTTTCAAAACTCATTTTTTGATAAGCCCAGAAAAATTAGAAAGGTTTTGTTTAATATTTCGGCCGGTGGGGACTTAACCTTAAAAGAGGTGGAAACGGCTGCCCAAGAGGTTTTTAATTTGAATCCGATGGCTAAAATTATTTTTGGTATTTCCCGAAATCCAAAGTTGGACAAAAAAGTTAAAATTACATTTTTAGGAGTAGGGGACGATTTCAAAGAGGAGAATAAAAATGAAACAGTTAAAAATAACTTAAAAGAAAAAGAAAATCCGAAAAACAACAAAAAAGAAAAGAAAGCCAAAGGCAAAAAAAACTCAAAAGAATCTAAAGAGGAAGAGTCCAAGAAAAAGACCAGGCTTCGTCGTTCAGCCATAGAGGTTAAAAAGGCCGAAGAAGAAGCCAAGGATAAGGAGTTTTTCGGCGAGAGCGATTGGGATATTCCTCCCTTTTTGAGGGGAAAATAGAATAGGATAGAATTAGTTTTAAAACATGTTAATTAAAAAAGCGATAATTTTAGCGACGGGAACGGGAGAGCAATTTTACCCTCTGACCAAAGTTCTACCAAAGGAGGTTTTGCCCTTGGCGGATTTGCCTCTTGTGGATTATTTAGTTCGGGAAATTAAGGATTCTGATATCAATGAGATAGTTTTTGTTTTAGAGGAAGGTAAAAAAATGATTGCCGATTATTTCAAGAAAGGTAAAGAAATGAAAGAAGTTTCCCTTCGATTTTGTTTTCAGCAACACTCCAAAGGTGATGGTGGGGCCATTCTTAAGGCGAGAAATTATATTAAAAAAAATAATTTTGCTGTTTTATCTCCAAAACACATTTTTGAAGGGAAGAGTCCGGTTTTGGGTCAATTGGAAAAAATTTTTCAAACATCTCAACAACCAGTCATTGGGCTTAAAAGGGTCTCTCCGGAGAAAAAGCTTTTTTACGATATTGTCCGAGTTGAAAAAATTGCCAATAAACTTTATAAAATTAAAGAAATCGGTTTGGGAACAAAAGCAAATGAACCTCTTTCTGACTTGGCTATAGCCGGTCGTTTCATTTTAACACCAGATGTATTTGATTACTTAGGGAAGACCAAAGTTAATAAAAAAGGAGAAAAAAAATTGGTGGATGCTCTAAACTTAATGCTAAAAAATGGCAAAGTGGTTTATGGCTACGAGTTTTCGGGAGAATGGTTAGAATGCGGGCAAATGATTGACTGGCTAAAATCGAATCTTTATTTATCTTTAAAGCACCCGAAGTATGGCCCGATGCTCAAAGATTTTTTAAAGAAAAATCTTTAAACAAATTTCGAATTTCGAATTTCGAATTTCGAATTTCGAATTTCGAATGAAATTAATTTAAATTTGTTTAAAAATTAAGCCATTTAAAATTTATTAAAAATTAAAAATTAAAAATTTAGAATTTAAAAAGATGTACGACTTAATAATTATTGGTGGCGGACCAGCTGGTATAACAGCTGGTATTTACGCCGCTCGTAAAAAAATTAAAACATTGCTTCTGACTAAGGATTTTATTGGGCAAGTTGGCAGAACAAGTGAAGTTGATAATTATCCCGGTTTTCCCGGGGTTATGGGGATTAACTTGGCTAAAAAATTCGAGGAGCATCTTAAAAAGTTTGAGATAGGGTTTCTTTTGGGGGAGGTAATAAAAGTGGGAAAAAATAAAAATGGTTTTTTGATAAAGACAAAAAAAAATGAGGAATTTCTGACAAAGACCGTGGTTGTAGCAACCGGAAGTGACCCGAGACCATTGGAAGTCCCGGGAGAAAAAAAGTTTTTAGGAAAGGGAGTGGCTTATTGCTCTATTTGCGACGCTCCTTTTTATAGAGGTAAAGCGGTAGCAATAATTGGTGGGGGCAACGCGGGATTCGAAGCGGCCTTGGATTTAATCCCTTATGCCAAGAGGGTTTTTATTTTTGAATATTCAAACAAGATAACCGCTGACGAAATACTGCAAGACCAAGTTAAAAAAGAAAGCAAGGTTCAGATTCACCTTAATAAAGAAATTAAAAAAATAGAGGGAAAAGAAAAAGTTCAGGATATGATTTATAAAGACACAAGAACATCAAAAGTTTTTCAATTGCCGATTGATGGGGTTTTTATTCAAATTGGTTCGGTCCCAGCTACGGGTTTTTTAAAGAAGATAGTTGATTTCAATAAAAAAGATGAGATAAAGACCAATTTGGAAACTTGCGCTACTTCCTGTCCGGGGATTTTTGCCGCCGGAGATGTTAATAACGGAAGATGGAAACAAATAGTTATTGCTATGTCGGAAGGAGCCAAGGCGGTTTTGTCCGTCTATGAATATCTTCGAAATAATAAATAATAAATAATAAGTAATAAGTAATAAGTAATAAGTAATAAGTAATAAGTAATAAGTAATAAGTAATCATTATCTATATGTTTGAAGTAGAATCCTTAACCGCCAAAGAAATATTGAACTCCCGAAAGAAAAAAACCATTGAAGCCGAACTAAAAACTAAGTTCGGCATTTTTAAATCCTCGGTTCCTTCGGGGAAATCAAAAGGGGAGAGTGAAGCGTTTGAAATTAAAACCGAATTAGCGGTAAAAAATATTCAAGAACTTATTGCTCCCCGACTTAAAAAAAAATTAGTTAGCGAACAAAAAAAAGTTGACCGGTTTTTAATTAATTTGGACGGAACCAAAAACAAGTTAAAATTAGGAGCCAATACCCTTCTTTCTATTTCAATGGTGTGTTGTAGAGCGATTGCCGCCAACAAGAAACTTCCCTTATTTCGCTATGTTAGAGAAATTGGAAATTGGAAATTGAAAATTGAAAATTGGCTACTGCCTACTCCTTGTTTTAATATTCTTAATGGGGGAGCTCATGCTAAAAATGATTTGGATATTCAGGAGTTTATGATTATTCCGAAAATGGATAGCTTTCAAAAAAACTTGGAAGCAGGGATAAAAGTTTATCAATCCCTAAAAAAAATCTTAGAAAATACGGGAGGCCCGTCCTCCCCCCAAAATAGGGGAGGCCCGTCCTCCCTCAATTTCTCTCCTATGTTGATTATTGGCGACGAGGGAGGGTTTGCTCCTAAATTGAAAAATACTAAAGAGGCCTTAATTTTATTAATAGAGGCGATAAGGGTGGCCGGTTATGAGGGGAAAGTAGATATTGGGTTAGATTGTGCCGCTTCCCAATTTTATAAAAATAATTGCTATTTTTTTGAAAACCAAAAACTAAATGGAAACGAAATGGCGAATTTTTATTTGAATATACTTAAAAAGTATCCTATCTTATTTTTAGAGGACCCATTTGAACAAAACGATTGGACTTCTTGGCGAGGACTAAGATTGGAGATTAAAAAGCAAAAGTTAAATACCTTTATTGTAGCTGACGATTTAACGACGACTAATGCAAAAAGAATAAAGAAAGCAAAAAGGAAAAAGGCTTGCGAGGGAGTTATTATAAAGCCGAATCAAATTGGAACGATAACTGAAACATTGAAAGTGGCAAAACTGGCAAAAAAATTTGGCTGGAAAATTATTGTTTCTCATCGTTCGGGAGAAACGAAAGACGACTTTATTTCCGATTTGGCGGTCGGGGTTGGCGCTGATTTTATTAAGTCCGGTACTCCCGGACCAATTGAACGAATGTCCAAATATAATCGTCTTTTAGAAATCGAAAAAGAACTTACATAAGTCCGTCCTGTAAGATTTATGGAGGTTCGTTCTCTATATATTTACAATATGCCTTATCGAAAACAACAATTTGTTAATGGAGAAAATTATCATATTATTTTAAGAGCTATAGACAATAACTTACTTTTTAAAGATGTTAATGATTATTACCGAGGGATTTTTTCAATTTATGAGTTCAATACCGCGGATCCCGTAGAAATTTTAGAACGTCGAAAAATCCGCGCTAAAATAAAAAAGATTATTAGAAATACGGGAGGCCCGTCCTCCCCCGAATTTTCTTCAGAAATTGTCGTAAGTGATCTACGAGATAAATTAGTTAAAATTTTAGCTTTCTGTTTTATGCCAAACCATATTCATTTACTTTTAGAGCAGATTAAAAATAATGGTATCACAACATTTATGAGAAAAGTTGGTACAGGACTTGGAGGGTACTTTAATAAAAAGTATAATCGTGAGGGGCATGTTTTCCAAAGCAGGTTCAAGGATGTTCATATTAAAGACGAAGAACAACAAAAAAATGCCTTTGTTTATATTCACACCAATCCAATTTCTCTAATAGAACCAAAATGGAAAGAATTAGGAATAAAGAATTTAAAGAAAACTATTGATTTTGTTGAGAAATATAAATGGTCAAGCTATTTGGATTATCTCGGCGGGAAAAATTTTCCTTCGGTTACTGACAGAGATTCTTTATTGGGGTTAATGGGAGGGGTCGAAGGTTGTCGAAATTTTGTTAATGGCTGGATAGAATACAAGAAGGAATTAAGAGAAGAATTAAATAAGTTTTCTGATTTACCTTTAGATTAAAATTGAGGGGAGGCCCGTCCTCCCCCAATTTGAGGGGAGGACGGGCCTCCCCCGATCTATGGAATAATCTATGAAAAAATTAGTTTTAGTTATATTAGATGGATGGGGGGTGAATAAAAACAAAAAGGGTAACGCTATTCTTTTGGCTAAGACGCCAAATTTTGATTATCTCAAAAAGAATTTTCCCTATACGGAGCTAAAGGCGTCTGGGGAAGCAGTTGGTTTAATGAAAGGAATGATAGGTAATTCGGAGACGGGGCATTTGAATATTGGGGCCGGAAGAATTGTCATTCAAGATATTATCCGAATAAATCGTTCAATCAAAGATGGGAGTTTTTTTAAAAACAAAGCCCTTCTTAGAGCTATTAAAACGGCTAAAAGAAATAATTCCACCTTACATTTAATGGGACTTCTTTCTGATGCTGGAGTCCATTCTTATAGTCATCATCTTTTTGCTTTAATAAAACTTGCTTCTCAATATAAATTGAAAAAAGTGGCTATTCATATTTTTGCCGATGGTCGAGATGCGGGGATTAAATCAATTCAAAAATATATTAGTCGATTAAATAATCAAATAGAAAAATATAAAACGGGGGAAATAGCTACTATTACTGGTCGTTATTACGCTATGGATCGTGATCAAAGGTGGGATAGAACCAAAAAAGCTTATCGAGCAATTGCCCAAGCCAAGGGGCTGAAAGTAAAAACCGTTTTGGACGGAATAAAAATAGCTTACGAAAAAGGAGAAACGGATGAATTCATTAAACCTTTAATAATTAAAGATTATAAAGGAATAAAAAATGGTGATTCGGTAATTTTTTTCAACTTTCGTTCAGATAGACCTCGCCAACTAACTAAGGCCTTTGTTGAGAAAAACTTTAATAAGTTTGAGAGAAAAAAACTAAAATTAACTTTTGTTTGCTTTAAAGAGTATTATAAAAAAATGAATGCTCTTTGGGCTTTTGAAAAGAAAGAGATGAAAAATGTTTTAGGAGAAGTAATCAGCCAAAACAAAATTAAACAACTAAGGATTGCCGAAACAGAAAAATATGCCCATGTCACTTTTTTCTTCAATGCTTTAATTGAGAAACCTTTTTGGGGAGAAGAAAGAATAATTGTTCCCAGTCCTAAAATTGCTACCTATGACCTAAGGCCGGAAATGTCTGCTCTAAAAGTAAAAAACATTATCTTAGGAAAAATAAATTCGGAAAGATACGGTTTAATTATCTTGAACTTTGCCAATACCGATATGGTTGGTCATACTGGCAAACTTAAATCGGCTATCAAAGCGGTGGAGATAATTGATAAATATCTCGGGGAGATTATCGAATTGATAATCAAAAAAGGCAATATCGCTGTAGTCACGGCTGATCATGGTAATGTTGAAGAAATGATAAATTTGAAAACAGGCGGGCCATTATCAAGTCATTCAACTAATTTGGTCCCCTTCATAATTGTTTCCGATAAAAAGTATTTTTTAAAAAAAGGAAAATTAGGCGATATTGCCCCGACAATTTTAGAATTAATGGAGATAAAAAAACCAAAGGAAATGACAGGGGATTCCCTGATTAAATAATTATAGTTGATTTTTTCCAAGGAAATGTTAAAATAAACAACATCCAAAATAAAAATTATGGAAATAAAAGACCTAAAACAAAAAATAAAGAATAAAAAAATAGTTAAAATAGGTTTAACGCTTTTTTGCATAGGGTTAGTCGGAGTCACTGGTTATTTTTTAGTTTATCCAAAATTAATTAATAGTCCTGATTCCCAAGAAGAAGTGGTTAATTCAACTTTGGCTTATATTAATGAGGTTCTTTTAGGTGGGCAGGTAGAAGCGAAATTAGTTGGCGATATTGAAAAAGAAGGCGGGTTGTATAAAATTCAAATAGATGTAGCCGGAGAAAAAATATTATCTTATATAACAAAAGACGGGAAACTATTTTTCCCCGAAGCCATTGAAATAAAAACGGAGGAAGAAAGAAAAGCAGAAGAGGGGGCAAAAGAAGAAAATTCCGCTTTGGGTGATTTCATAAAGAGCGGAAAAGAAGTTTGTCTTGAAGATGGGAAACCGATTGTTTATTTCTTCGGTTCAGACGGATGTCCTCATTGTTCTTGGGAACATCCGATTATCAAAGAAGTGGTTGAAAAATTTGGGGATGTTATCTCTTTTCATAATAATATGAATTCAGGGGAAGATAGGGATATTTTCTCTCTTTACAGTGATGGCGGAATCCCGACATTGGTCATCGGTTGTAAATATTACAGAGTTGGTTCCGGGGAGAGAGCCGGAGAAGAACAGGAGGCGAAGGATTTAACTTCTTTAATTTGCGACCTGACTAATAATCAACCGGAAGCCGTTTGTCTTATTAGTGAGTAATCATTTTATTGCGTATGAATAATATCAAATTATATAGTTCTCCATTTTGTCCTTATTGCGTTACTCTCAAAAACTTTTTGAAGGAGAGGGGAGTTGAATTTAAAGAAATCGATGTTTCCCAAGATGAAAAAGCGGTTCAGGAAATAATTGAGAAAACGGGACAAACCGGAATACCGGTTATGGATATCAATGGTGAAATGGTGGTGGGGTTTGACCGGGAGAAGATTACGAAACTCTTAAAACTCAAAGATTAAAAATCCAAAGCTCAAATACGAACCTGCGAATACTCAATGATAACTTTGTTGTCATTTCGGCGAACTCATTTTATTCGTTCGCAGGTGAGTAAAGATGACGACGAAGTCGTCATCGCCCTCACTCGCTTCGCTCACTCGTGGTTAATTAGGTTAATTTCAATTTATGCCAATAAAAATTGCTATAAATGGGTTTGGTCGAATAGGCCGCCCAACATTTAAAAGGATTTTAGATAAACATTCGGGGCTGGAGGTTGTAGCGATCAATGACTTGGGAGACATCAAGACCCTTTCTCATCTTTTGAAATATGATTCTTTGTATGGGGTTTATAATAAAGAAATAAAAGCGGAAGTTTTTTCCGAAAAAGACCCGAGTAGTCTGCCTTGGAAGAAATTAGGGGTAGATGTGGTCTTAGAATGTACCGGCTATTTTAGGGATTTGGAAGGAGCCGGAAAACATCTTGAAGCCGGGGCGAAAAAAGTGGTAATTTCAGCGCCTGCCAAATCGGATGAAATTCCGACTTATGTCTTGGGAGTAAATGAAAATGACTACAATCCCCAAAGAGACAATATTATTTCAATGGGTTCTTGCACTACTAATTGTTTGGCGCCAGTAGCCAAAGTCATTGATGAAGAGTTGGGGATTGAAGAGGCCTTTATGACCACAGTTCACAGTTATACCAATGACCAAAAAATTTTGGATTTGGTTCATACTGATCTGCGGAGAGCCAGAACCGCCGGCGTCAATATTATTCCAACTACGACTGGAGCAACCAATTCAGTTGAAAGGTGCTTGCCTCAATTAAAAGGGAAATTAAAAGGGTTGGCTCTGCGAGTTCCGACCCCTGTGGTTTCTATTATTGACTTGGTCGCTCGAACTAAAAAAAAGACATCAGTTGAAAAACTAAATGACTTATTCAAAAAGGCCTCGGAGATGCCGGAACTCAAAGGTATTTTAGGGGTAGAAGAACGGCCTTTAGTTTCTTCCGATTTCAAGGGCAGTTCTTATTCGGCCATTGTTGATATTTTATCAACGCAGGCCTTTGATAATTTTGTTAAGGTTTTGGCTTGGTATGACAATGAATTTGGTTATGCTTGCCGTTTAGCCGAGTTTGCCGAATTTGTTGGTAAAAAATAAAAATAAAAATAAGAATAAGAATAAGAATAAGAATAAGAATTATTGAATTACTTATAACTTACAAGCGGTCGCCTATGAGTTATAAGTAAATAAATTGCAGGGATTACTCCTTGTGTTTTTTTATTTTTTAATTTCTGTATTTTAGAGGTTGGGTGGGGTATAATTAAATAACGGTTAATTGTTATGAAGCTTTTAGATTTTGAAACAACTGGAAAAATACTTCAAGATTATAATATCCCCCTCATTAAAACGAGGAAAGTTTTGTCAAAAAGAGAAGCCCTGATTTTTGCCAAAAAATTTGGTTATCCTGTTGTTTTAAAACTTTTAGCGGAAAATGTTGTCCATAAAACCGAAAAAGGTTTTGTTGAAAAAAAAATAAGGGACGGAAAAGAATTAGAAAAGTCCTTCCAAAGAATTTTTCAAAAGAAAAAAATAGCCAAAGGAAGTTCTTTATTAGTTCAGAAAAAAGGCGAGGGGATAGAATTGATTATTGGGATGAAAAGGGACCCGGTTTTCGGACCGGTTTTAATACTTGGTTTAGGTGGAGTTTTTGTAGAACTTTTCCAGAAAGTTGTTTTCGGCATTGCTCCTCTAAATAAAAAAGAAGCTCGAGAAATGGTAAGGGCGACCAAAATTTTGGAGATTTCTCGCGAAAGAAAAATTCTTCCCCAAGAAGGAGGGAGTTTTGGATTAGATAATATTTTAGTTGGGATTTCAAAAATATCCGAAGAACATTCAGAAATAAAAGAAATAGATTTTAATCCAATTTTTCTAAACCCCAAGGAAACAACGGTGGCCGACGCCAAGTTTTTGGTTTAGGTTTTATTGGGGCTTTAATAAAAAATCTAAAAAATAAAAGATTTTTTGATTTTTAAAAATGAACTTGAATAATTTTTTTAATCCCAAATCAATAGCTTTAATAGGGGCGACGGACAGAAAAAAATCTGTCGGGTTGGCCATATCCAAGAATTTATTATTGGGAGAAAACAGAAGAAAAGTTTTTTTTGTTAATCCCAATAAAGAGAAGGTTTTGGGTAAAAAAGTTTATTCCAATATACTGGATATTAAGGAAAAAGTTGATTTAGCAATAATCGCCATTCCTTCAGAAATTGTTTTAGAGGTTGTGAAGAATTGTGCTCAAAAAAAAGTAGGAGCGGTCTTGGTTATTTCTTCGGGCTTTGCCGAAACAGGTCGGTCTGGCGAGGAAAACCAAGAAAAGATAGTTAAAATTTTAAGGGAATATAATATTCCTTTAATGGGGCCTAATTGTTTAGGGATTTTAAGCCCCTATTTGAAACTTAATGCTTCTTTTGCTCCAGGGTTGCCTCGGGAAGGAGGAATTTCTTTTTTATCTCAATCGGGAGCGTTGATAGATTCGGTGATTGACAATTCCTTGACGGAGGGCTATGGGTTTTCCAATTTGATATCTTATGGCAATGAGGCAGATGTTGATGTCTCGGATTTTTTGGAATTTTTGAAAAAAGATGACAAAACAAAAGTTATCGCCATTTATTTAGAAGGGCTGAAAGATGGCCGAAAACTGATAAAAATTTCTCAAGACACTAGAAAGAAAAAACCCATTGTTATTCTAAAAGGAGGAAAAACATTCTCTGGCAATAGGGCTGTTTTTTCTCATACCGGAAGTTTGGCGGGAACGCCCCAAATTTATTCAACCGCCTTTAAAAAAGCGGGGATATTAGAGGTGGAAACCCTAAAAGACCTTTTAGATGTTTCTTTGTCTTTGGATTGGCAACCGGCTTGTAAAGGGAAGGTTGGGGTCGTTACCAATGGTGGGGCTTATGGTGTGATGGTGGCCGATTGGTGTGAAAAATTCGGAGTCAGAGCAAGTGAGCCGGTGGATATTTTAGGAGATGCTTTAAGCGAGGATTATAAAAAAGCGATTAAAAATGTTTTAAGAAAAAAGGAGATTGGAGGGGTAATTATTGTCCAGACCTTTCAAGCAATGACGGAAGCGAAAGAAAATACTAAAATAATCTTGGAAGCTAGTAAAAAATGGCCTCAAAAACCAATTATTTCTTGCGTTATGACTGGCAAACATTCTTCTGTAGGAATTGAAATTTTAAGAAAAAATAAAATTCCTAATTATTCAGAACCGCGACAGGCCGTCTTGGCTATGAAAGCTTTATTATTCGGGTAAAATTTATTAAAATAAAGGGAATAAAGTAAAATTATGATTCAAAAAAATAAAACAGGTTTTACCTTAATAGAGCTTTTGTTGGTCATTTCAATTATCGGTTTATTGGCATCGGTGGTCCTAATTTCTTCCCAGAATGGAGTAGCTCAAGCCCGGGACGCGCGAAGGATTCAAGAGGTCTATGGTGTCGCTCACGCTTTGGAGATGTATTATTCGGAACACGAGGAGTACCCGGACAATACTGATAGTGGAGATGTCGGTTGCTGGGATAATTGGGACGCGGGGAGCGTTTTGAATGGGGAGGGTGATACTTTCATCAGCCCCTTAGTCGATGGAGGTTATGTTTCAGCGGGTTTAAGTGAAAAAAAACCTAGTGGTGAAAGTAATTGGGAGAAGTGCAGTTATCGTTATCAAAAGGTGGAAAATCCTTGTGGGGGTTGTACGGGAACTTATGCTATTCTTTACGCGACTTGTGAAACCGACCTTTGTCCCACAAATGAAAGGCCTGTTTGTTGCTCCGATAATTATGAAGGAGGGGAAACTTGGGACGACCGCGATATCTCGGTTTTTTTAAAACAACGATGAATAAAATTATTCTAATTAACCTAATTTCTAATTGACCTAATGAAATCCCAATGACCAAATCCCAAATCCCAAAAGGTATTTTTAAACATTAGACATTAGACATTAATTAGAATAATTAGAAATTAAAACTTTATTGAGCATAGATATATGGATAAAAAACAAAAATATATTCTTTGGTTCAAAGAAATTAATAAAGGAGATGTTTCTTTGGTCGGAGGCAAAAATGCTTCTCTTGGAGAAATGTTCAATCGTCTGAATAAAGTAGGGGGCATAAATGTCCCCGATGGTTTTGCTTTAACTTCAAGGGCTTACTGGTCTTATTTAAAGGAAAACGGAGTGGACAAAAAAATAAGAGAGATTTTTAAGAATTTTAAAGTTGATGACTTGGATTGCCTTAAAAGAACAAGCCGGGAGATAAGGAGCTTAATCTTAAAAGGAAAATTTTCCGATGAGTTGAAAAAAAAGATTATTGATAGTTATCGCGAACTCTCCCAAAAATACAAAGAAAAATATGTTGATGTCGCTGTTAGAAGCTCGGCGACGGCCGAAGACCTCCCGACAGCCAGTTTTGCTGGCGCTCACGAGACCTACTTGAATGTGAGGGGGGAAGAAAGATTATTGGAAGTGGTCAAAAATTGTATCGCTTCTCTCTTTTTAGAAAGAGCGATTTCTTATCGTCAAAAGAAAGGATTTAGCCATACGGAGATTGCCCTTTCTGTTGGAGTTCAAAAAATGGTTCGTAGCGATTTAGCGTCTTCGGGAGTGATGTTCACTCTTGATACCGAGACCGGATTTTCCAATGTAATTTTAATAAACTCTATTTACGGATTAGGAGAAATGATTGTTAAGGGGAGGGTTACGCCCGATGAGTTTTTTGTTTTCAAGCCAACATTGGAAAAGGGTTATAAGGCGATTATTAGAAAGAATCTTGGCCGTAAGGTTATAAAATACGAATATGGTGCCAAAGGAGGGATAAAAGAAGTGAGGGTCTCCAAGAACAAACAAGAAGTATTTTCTCTGACTGACGAAGAGGTTTTAACTCTGGCTCACTGGGGATGTCAAATTGAAAAACATTATGGTTGTGCCCAAGATATTGAGTGGGCCAAAGACGGCAAAAGCGGAAAACTTTTTATAGTCCAGTCAAGACCGGAAACTATTTATAAATCAACGAGTCCGGGTCTCGTTGCTAAATCATTTCAAGAATATCAAATAAAACTTAAAAAGGGAGAAAAACCGATTTTAACGGGGATGGCTATTGGGGGTAAAATTGGGATTGGCCGGGTTAGAATAATTTCTGATATTTCTAAGTTGAAAAAGTTTAACAAGGGAGATGTCCTGGTAACTAAAATGACCGACCCGGATTGGGTTCCGATAATGGGGATGGCTTCGGCGATTATCACCGACGAAGGAGGGAAGACCTGTCACAGCGCTATTGTGAGCAGGGAGCTTGGTGTTCCGGCAATCGTCGGGACAGAGAGGGCAACGAAATTGTTAAAAGAGGGAGAAATTGTAACTGCCGATTGTAGCCAAGGGTTAAATGGAAGGGTTTATCGAGGGAAAATTTCATTTGAAATAAAAAAATACAATCTAAAGAAAATTCCTAAATTAAAAACAAAGATAATGGTTAATATTGGAGCTCCTGAAATTGCTTTCAAAAGTTCTTTTTTACCGGTATCCGGGGTCGGATTGGCTCGGGAAGAATTCATTATCGCTGAAAAAATCAGGATTCACCCTTTGGCCCTTTATTATCATAACAGGATGAAAAAGGAAATTAGCTCTAATTTTTTCAGTCAGGAAAAATTTAAGAAAAATATTCCGGGGACAATTGGAAATATTACAAAAATTGAAGTTGCCAAAATAATAAAGAAGATAGATGAGATTACCATTGAACATAAAAATAAAAAGGACTACTTTATTAAAGAGCTTGCTGAAGGAATAGGCCAAATAGGGGCTGCTTTTTGGCCTCGGCCGGTGATTGTTAGATTCTCTGATTTCAAAACAAATGAATATGCCCAATTAATCGGAGGAAGTATTTTTGAACCAGCTGATGAACCGAATCCAATGCTGGGTTGGAGAGGAGCTTCTCGTTACTATGATAAAAAGTTTAAGCCGGCATTTTTAATGGAGTGCGAGGCGATAAAACGGATTAGAAATGTTTTTGGCTTGAAAAATATAGAATTGATGGTCCCTTTTTGTCGGACAGTTGAAGAAGGGGAAAAGGTTTTAGAAATAATAAAAAAAGCTGGCTTAAATGTCGGTTTAAATCAATCTAAGTCGGAAGACAGATTAAAGATTTATGTGATGTGCGAGATTCCCTCTAATGTTATTTTGATAGAGCGTTTTTTGGAAGTTTTTGACGGAGTGAGCATTGGTTCGAATGACCTTACCCAATTAAGTTTAGGAATAGATAGAGATAATGGCTACCTTCAAAAAATTAGCGACGAAAGAAATGCTACAATTATAAAAATGATAAAACAGGTTATTCAGGCCTGTCGAAAAAAGAATAAATATTGTGGCATTTGTGGCCAGGCCCCGAGCGACTATCCCGAGTTTGCCAGGTTTCTGTTTAAAGAGGGGATTGAAAGTTTGTCTTTAACTCCGGACACGGTTATGAAAACAATTTTAGCATCAACCAAGTACAAAAAATAAGCGAAAATCCCCCACAGGACGAAAATCTCCACAGGGTTGCCCTGTGGAACTATAGAACTTAGACAAAGTTTAGAGAAATCTCCACAGGGTTGCCCTGTGGAACTATAGAACTTAGACAAAGTTTAGAGAAATCTCCACAGGGCAACCCTGTGTAAAAATGTAGTCAAAAGTCAAGATTTTATAGAGGAATTGTCAAATTAATTATGCCTCATCAACCACGAAAATTTATTATTGGAGAAATATATCATATAGTGATAAGAAGAATGGGAGGAGAAGAACTTTTCTTAGATACAAATGATCGTTATCGAGGAATTTTTTGCCTATATGAATTTAATACCACTGAACCCATTAAAATCAGGGAACGTCGAATCGCCCGAGCCAAGTTCAAAAAAATTGTTAGAGAAAGTTCCACAGGGCAGCCCTGTGGAGATATAGTTAGAAGTTCTAAGGAACTTGTGATGGAAGATAATAGAGATTTATTGGTGGAAGTTTTAGCTTTCTGTTTTATGCCTAATCATATTCACATAATGTTAAGACAATTGAAAAATGGAGGGATCAGTAAATTTATGTTAAAAATAGAGAGTGGTTATGCTACTTATTTTAAAAATAAATACGGAACAAAATTTAAAGGACATTTTTTTCAAGATAGATTTAATTGTGTTCATATTGAAACCGAAGAACAATTAAGAATATTATTTATTTATATTCACACTAATGCCATTGCGTTGTTGGAACCTCATTGGAAAGAAAAGGGGATAAAAGACCCTGGAAAAATTATTAAATTTTTAGAAAAAGAATATAGGTGGTCAAGTTTTTTTGACTACATTGGTAGAAAAAATTTTCCTTCAGTTACCCAAAGAGATTTTTTACTAAAAGTAATGGGCGGACAGGAAAATTGTAAAAAAGCGGTTGAAGATTGGGTAAAACATAAAGGAGAGATAAAAAAATTTGTAAATCTTTCATTAGAGTGAAATTTCTGTTAAGAGAATCTCCACAGGGCTACCCTGTGGAGATTCTCTCTCTGGGGGGATATTTTTGATGGAAACTTTATAAAGAATAAACTGGGAAAAATGAAATTTGATATTATTACATTTGGTTCAGCAACAAGAGACGCCTTCTTCGGGTTGAAAGAGGGTGATTATCATATTGCGGGAGAGGGGGTGTTCGAGAAAAAAGATATTTGTTTCCCTTTGGGTTCAAAGATTTTTGTTAATCAATTAGAGATCTCTACCGGGGGAGGAGGGACAAATGCGGCTTGCGCGTTTAGCCGACAAGGTTTTAAAACCGCTTTTTGTGGTAAAGTTGGCGATGATAAAAGAGGGGAGGAGGTTATAAAGGAATTAAAAAGGTTCAAAGTTAGTACTAAGTTTATTAGGAAGGATGAAAAAAGGCCAACTACTTATGCCGTGGTCCTTTCTCTGCCACGAGGGGAACGGACGATTTTAATTTTTAAAGGGGCTTGTTATTTTATGGAGAGGAAAGATATTAAATTGCCGAGTCGGTTATCGCGTTGGTTTTATGTCGCCCCTTTGAACTGGGAGTCGTCTAATATTTTTGGCGAAATTGTAAAATTTGCCCGAAAGAACGAGATAAAAATTGCTGCCAATCTTGGCAGGACTCAAATCAATCTTCCCCGAGAGATCCTTAATCCTATTCTTAAACATATCGATTTATTAACTTTAAATAAGGAGGAGGCCTCTTTATTGGCAAATATTCCTTTGGGCGAAGAAGAAAAAATGCTCAAAAAAATTAAGGCCTTAACAAAAGGAATTGTGGTTTTAACCAAAGGGGAAGAAGGTGCTTTGGCTTCCGATGGAAAATATATTTTTAGGTCCTTTGCTCACAATGTCTTGCCAATTGATAGGACGGGAGCGGGAGACGCTTTTGGAAGTGGTTTCCTAAGTGGACTTTTAGAAAAAAATGATATAGAATATGCTATTCAGTTAGCGACGGCAAATGCAGCTAGTTGTATTGGTAAGATAGGAGCCAAGAATGGTTTGTTAGGAAAAGGAGAATGGAAGAATTGGTCAAAAGTAAAAGTGGAAAAAAGTTTGTTATGAAAATAATTCTTAATAAATCAAAGTGTATTGGTTGCGGAAGCTGTCAGGTAATTTGTTCTCAATTTTTTGAGTTGAGCGAGGACAGAAAATCGCATTTAAAAGGCGCAAAAAGGGGATTTGGCGATAAGAAAGAAGAATTAATAGTAAAAAAAGCGGGGTGTATTCAGGAAGCCGTAGAAATTTGTCCTGCAGAATGTATTAAAATGGTTGAAAATTGACCTGCGATGAAGGAGTACCTTCATCTACAAGCGAACAAAGTGAGCTTGTAAAGATGAGGGTGAAGCTCTTGTCGCTTGACTCGCCACTTCGTGGCTCGTAATTGATTATTTAAAAAAGCGATATGAATAAATTACAATTAGAAGCGAAAAAAAGAGAGCAATTTGGCCGGCAGACAAAATTATTGAGAGCGGAAGGTATTTTGCCGGCAGTTTTATATGGTGAAGGGATTGACAATACTTCTCTTCAAGTTAATGAAAAAGATTTTGAAAAAATTTTTCAAGGAGCTGGAGAAAGTTCTTTGATTAAATTGAAAATAAATTTTTCGGGAAGCGAGGGGAATTCAGAAACGAAAGAGGTAGAGGTCTTAATTCACGATATTTATAGGGACCCTATTTCAGATAAGTTCTTACACATTGATTTTTACCATCCTTCAACTAAGAAAGATGTCACTGTGGAAGTCC
Organism: uncultured Candidatus Saccharibacteria bacterium; assembly: GCA_964383715.1. Taxonomy (GTDB): domain Bacteria; phylum Patescibacteriota; class Minisyncoccia; order Minisyncoccales; family CG1-02-41-26; genus CAYLHU01. The sequence goes on along the minus strand of CAYLHU010000002.1, from coordinate 5,977 downwards.
CAATAATTTTTAAAGGGCAGTCCCCGGCGGTAAAAGATTTGAGTGGTACATTGTTGAAGGAAATTCAGATTATTGAGGTTAAGGGTTTAGTCCGGGATTTACCCAAAGAGATTGAAGTTGATATTGAAAAATTGAAGAACTTTGATGATAGGATTTTAGTTAAGGACTTGGTCTTGCCGGAAGGAGTGGTTGTTTTAAGAGACAAAGAAGAGATAATTGCCTTAATATCGGCACCTAAAAAAGAGAAAGAAGTTGAACCGAAGGCAGAACCAGAACAAAGCGGAGGAGAAAAAGAAGGGGGAGCGGAAGGAAAAGAAGCTGAAAAGAAAAAGGAAAGGGAGAAAAAGTAATCTTTTTAAATTTGTTTTTCTTATGATAAATCGTTTTCTAAAATTTGAATTAACCGTTGTTTTAATAACGGTTTTTTTGTTGTCCGGTTTTTCGGTTTTAGCCGTGGAAAACTTAGAGGATTTCTGTCAAAAAATTATCACGGAAGACAAGCCGTCAGACATTTCAAACGAGGAATATGAGTCCCTTTTAAGGGAATGCCAAGATTATTATCAAGGGAAAAGCGATGAGATTGAGAAGGATATTAATAGGACAGAACAGGAAAAAGATACTTTAAAAAACAAAATTTATATTTTGGGAAACAAGGTAAAAAATTTGGACTATCAGATATACCAAGGCAATGTTATGATTAAGGACCTCAATGTTCAAATTAAGAATACAGAGTCATCAATAGGCGAAACCAGTTCGGAAATAGATGAAATCAAGAAAAATCTCCTTAATCTTCTTCAACTTCGTTATAAGGAAGACCAAAAGTCCTATTTGGAAATACTTTTGGTTGAAGAAAATCTTAGCGATTTTTTCAGTAGTTTAATAGCGTTAGACGCCCTGAACGAGGAAACTCAAAAATTATTGAGAAATGTTAGAGGGTTGAAAACATCTTTAGAAGGGCAGAAGGAATCTATGGATAGCGAGAAAAATAATTTGGAAGGTGTAGTTACAATTCAGAAAATTCAAAAGAAAGAAAGCGCGGAGACAAAAAAAGCGCAAGAAAATTTTCTTCAGATGACCGAAGTGGAATATCAAAAATATCTTAAAGAAAAAGGGGAAAATGAGAAGATAGTAGCCGAAATAAGGGCTCGGATATTTGCCTTAGTCGGTGTTCCTGAAGCACCGACTTTTGGCGAGGCCTTGGATTTAGCCAAATATGTTGAAAATATTACTAATGTTCGGCCGGCATTTCTTTTGGCAATTTTGAAACAAGAGTCGAATATTGGCCAAAATGTCGGGCGTTGTTATCTAAAAGACACCAATACCGGTTCGGGGATAGTAGTGAGTAGCGGAAAATATATTTCTCAAGTTATGAAACCAACTCGAGATGTTCAGCCATTTTTGTCTATTACTAAGGAGTTGGGGAGGAACCCTTTTGAAACCCCGATTTCCTGTCCGATGAGTTCGGGTTATGGGGGAGCAATGGGACCGGCTCAATTTATCCCCTCGACTTGGGTTATTTATCGGGATAAAGTAAAAGCGATAACAGGAAAGCCGGCTGACCCTTGGAATATCAAGGACTCTTTTTTAGCGGCCGCTTTATACTTATCTGATTATGGAGCTGCCAAGAGAAATTATGATTCCGAATGGCGAGCGGCGATGATTTATTTCTCGGGGACAACAAGGCGGACAAGTTATAATGGCTACGGATTTTATGGGGACAGCGTCATCGAAATAGAAAAAGACCTCCAAAAAGACATTGAGGCCATTGAGTCCGCCCAATAAAAAAATGGAATGATTTCTAATAAAGATATCGGAGCTTACTTCCGGTATTTTTTATTCAGTGAAAAAAGCGCAAAAAGTGTGCTCACATTATATCCGAATTAATAGTAAGCAAATTTACTTAAACTTAGCATACGACCGTAGGTCAAGTTTAAGTATAGGTGATTCTTTAGATTTACCTAGGTTTAACCTCGGTAAATTTCGGCAAACCTTGGTAAAAAATGACCGGGGTCTGACCCCGGTAATTTTTCTTTCAGAAAAGTGCTATATGTGTGTATACATTACCAGAGCGACTTGGATATTCGGCGGGTCATTACTCCTAAGATTGTCGAACTACTAAGGAGGGTGGAGATTGAGTTGGGTTAGCCGATTCAAAAAGGGATTGTTTTTAGAACAATCCCTTTTTTTGTTAAACTAAATAATTTTGTTATAAGTTTTGTTTTAACTTTTCCAATATCTTCTCCAAGTCCCCTGACATAATCTTTTCTATGTTGTGCCAGGATTTTTTAATTCGGTGGTCGGTGATTCTGTCTTGGGGGAAGTTATAAGTTCTGATTTTTTCAGCCCTTTCAGCGTTTCCGATTTGCTTATTCCTTTCTTCTTTGCGTTCGCTTTCATTTTCCTTGTTCTCTTTTTCAAAAAGCCGGGCTTGGAGAATACTAAGAGCGGATTGTTTATTTTGTTCAAGATTTCTTTGGGTTTGAGAAGAAACAACAAGGCCGGTGGGGATGTGGGTGATACGGATAGCAGTTTCCCTTTTGTTGACATTTTGTCCGCCATGACCGGAGGCCTTAAAAACATCCATCTTAATATCGCCGGGTTTTATTGTTATTTCCGCATTTTTGGGAATTGGCAAAACGGCGACAGAAACAGTAGAGGTATGTATTCTGTTTCCTTTTTCGGTTTTGGGTATTCTCTGAACCCGATGAACTCCGCTTTCGTATTTCATACTGCTGAAAACATTTTCACCCTTTATTTTGAAGATAATCTGTTTTAATCCGCCGACTTCAGTTTGATACTCGTCTAAAACATAAACTTCCCAATTTTTTGCGAGCGCGTATTTTGAATACATCCCAAACAAATCTTTAGCAAAGAGGGTGGCTTCATCGCCACCCGCTCCGGCTCTTATTTCAACTATTAAAGTATTTTCTCTAACTTCGGGCATTCGTTTATTTCCCTTGTTTTTTTATTCTTGGCTTTTTCTTGACGAGTTTTTTTTTCTTAGATAATCTCTTTTTAAACTTTTCTACTTGCCCGGCGCTGTCAATCATTTTTTCTTTACCGGTATAAAAAGGATGACAGTTAACACAGACCTCTGTTTCAATATTTTCTTTAGTTGAACCAACTTCAAAAACAGCCCCACAAGAACAGTGAACCTTAGCGTTAGGATAATATTTTGGATGAGTATTTTTTTTCATTAACCGAGCCTTTGCGAAGCAAGGGCGAAGGTGAAGATGAGAGCGAAGCTCTCATCGCCTACGAGCCAACGAGTTAAGGTAAAAGTAATCTTTCATTGCCTATTTATTGCTATCATATCTCACTACTATTGAAAAAGCAAGGCCAATGTTGTAGTATTTTAAGTATATGGTTAAAAAACAAAGTTTAGAAAAAGAAAAAGTCAATACGAAATTCAACCTTGAAGAGATGATGGGAAAGGGCTTACATTTAGGGCATCAAATTTCAAAACTTCATCCCAAAATGTCTGATAATATAATGGGGGTTAAAAATACTGTTCATATTATTGACTTAGAAAAAACGGCTAAATCATTAGAGGAAGCGATGATTTTTATTGAGGGTCTTTTTCGAGAAGGAGGGAGTATTGTTTTAGTGGGGACGAAGCCTCCTTTTAGAAAAATAATTCAAGAGACCGCGGAGGAGTGCGAAATTCCCTATGTTGTTGAAAGATGGTTGGGAGGGACATTTACCAATCATAAAGTTATTTCCAATAGGACGAAATACTATCAAGATATTAAAAAGAAAAAAGAGGGAGGGGATTTTGAATCTTTGACTAAAAAGGAAAAAATAAGAATTAACAAGAAGTTAGAAAAGTTGAGAAGAAAATTTGAGGGGATAAAGGATTTGGGAAAAATCCCCGAAGCAGTTTTTGTTTGTGATATTTATAGAGACCAAGCTTGTGTGAAGGAGGCAAATAATATAGGAGTTAAAGTGGTGGCCATAGTTGATACAAATGTTGACCCTTCGTTGGTTGATTTTCCTATATTGGCTAACGATGACGCTATTCCTTCTGTCCAGTATATTTTGGATAAACTTAAAGAAGCTATAATGAAATCCAAAATTCCAATGCCAAATAACATCAAATCAAATCCAAAATCTAAATAGCAAACTTTTAATTACCGAGTTTTCACGAGCAAAGATTTTTGAAAAAATCTTTTTTAAAAATTTTAATTTTTAAGTGAAAACGAAGGTAAAGATGAGACGAAGTCTCATCGCCTTCAAGATTAAAGTCAAAGAAACTTCGTTTCTTTTCCACCTTCGCTGACGCTCGGTATTTGATATTTATTATTCGTTATTTATTATTTTAAATTTTATGTCAATTGAACAACTCAAACAACTTAGAGAAGAAACAGGCATTTCAATGATGGATTGCAAAAAGGCCTTAGAAGAATCCAATGGCGATATTGAAAAAGCCAAAAAAATTCTAAGAGAAAAAGGTAAAGAGACAATCAAAGGAAGAGAGGGGAAAAGCGCTTGTCAAGGTATAATTGAAAGCTATATTCATCCCGGGTCTCAAGTTGGTGTCTTGCTTAAACTTCAATGCGAGACGGATTTTGTGGCGAAATCGGAAGAGTTTAAAAAATTGTCTCACGAAATTTGTCTGCAAATAGCGGCGACCAAACCTCTTTTTGTTAAAGACGAAGATATCCCAGAAGATTTTTTAGATGAGGAGAGAAAAATTTATCAAAAGCAATTTAGCGATTCCGAAAAACCGGAAGAAATAGTAGGGAAAATCATTGAAGGGAAATTAAGTAAGTATAAGAAAGAGATTTCTTTGTTGTCCCAAGATTGGGTGAAAGACACAACAAAAACAATCACTAATTTGCTTAACGATTATATTGCCAAAACGGGAGAAAAAATAGAGATTGGGGATTTTACGAGATACGAGATATAGGAACGAGATATTTAATTCTAAAGTTTAAATGTCGGGCAAATGCTGAAAGTTCCAAATGACAAATAACGAAATTTAAATAACAAATAACAAATCACAAAACCCAAACAAATCCCAAATAATAAATTATAAATTATAGACGGGTTTGAAAATTTGAATGTTTGAATTTTGAATTTGTTTAGAGTTTAGGATTTAGAGTTTAGAATTTTAACCCCAATTAGTCATTGGGATTTCATTAGTTATTAGAAATTAGAATAATTAGAAATTTTGTTATTATTATGCTAATTATTTTCGCGAAAATTATTCTTTGGGGTAGTGTTTTGGGGATGGTTGCGATAGCCATTATGAAAATGCCGATTTTGAGAGAATTGCCATTGGAGGGGGAAGTAGAGAAGAAAAAATCCTTTTCCTTTTTTTTGAAAAAAATAAAAGGGAAGGCGGTGTTTCCCGGTTTATTTTTCAGAAAAAATTTTTCTTTAATAAAATCAAAATTTTCTAAGAGAGAATCTCTCAAAGAAGAAAAACCGGAGTTTTCCGATGATTATTGGGAGAAAATAAGGAAGGGACAGTAGTTTTAGTTTTGGGAATAATAGGCGAGGATAAAATAATAAACCGCCGAGGTAGCTCAATGTCCCGATTTTACCTAAAACAAAGTTTTAGTTGTAAAATCGAGGATCCTCGAAAAATATCAAAATCAAAGATTTTGTATTTTTCGGGAGTAGAGCAACCCTCCAAAGTTTTGCCTCTTTAGCTTAATGGTAAAGCAATAGTTTTGTAAACTATCGATGCCAGTCCGATTCTGGCAGGAGGCTAGCAAAATTTAGACGGGCAGGCGATAAAGCTAAAGCTTCACCTTCACCCTTCGCCTTTGCTTCGCAAAGGCTCGGGTGGTTGGGGGTTCGAATCCTCTCCTCGGCTACGAAGTTCCCCGCAGGGGAATGAGTTGAAATGAGAGCGTAAGCTCTCATTGAGTACAAACTTTTACGAAGTAAAAGTGAGTTATGATTAAGATTGATGTGGGGTTGACAGAAAAGATTATATAAGTAAAATTGAGAATAGTTTGTTCTTTTA
>CAYLHU010000001.1:116115-138724 GCA_964383715.1 uncultured Candidatus Saccharibacteria bacterium | reverse complement strand
GTGTAACGTGTAACGTGTAACGTGTAACGTGTAACGTGTAACGTGTAACGTGTAATAGACATTAGGGAGGAGGGTGATTAAAAAAATAATTTTTTAATCACTTTTTTAATATCAATAATTTTTTTCAATTTTAAATTATTGGGGGAGGACGGGCCTCCCTTATTTTGCGGGAGGACGGGCCTCCCTCGGATATTTTTTGGGCTTGACAAAATATAATGTTATGTTAAGATACGATTGAAGTTGAACTCTATATTTGGCGATATTCTATATCACTAAATATTCGACTTCAAAAGACAATTTAAGTTGGGACATTAAAAATTAAATAATGAAAGGAAGTGTGTGTAATGAAAGTTTTATTGATTGTTCTTGAGGTCATTGTTGGAGCTTTTATTTATCTCAACATCGGCTACCTATTTGCCTATATGAACTGGAAAGTGGATCGACACGGAAAACCCGAGTGGGCGATAAGAGTTCTTTTCCCTTTTTCAAAAGGCAATGATTCATTAATCAGTATTTTTTCAGAAGGAGCTTACAAAATTCTGATTTCCTTGATATGGCCGTTGAAGATTGTTTGGCTAATTTTGGCTTTGCCTCTTGTGTTAGTTTTTTGCCTGATAGCGACAATATCCCTTTGTCTTATTAAAGTGGTAACTTCCCCCATTAGGAAAATTGTCAAGATTAACGGGGTTGATTCGTTGACCTTGAAAAAGATATGGTGGGGGTAACAGCAAAAGGAGACAAAATTGTCGAAAATAAAAAGGGTTCTTCTGAACCCTTTTTTCTTTTTATTTTTTATTTCATTTTTAGTTATCAATTATCAATTATTATTTAGTTGGCTCTTGTATTTTTTTTTAAAATTTATTATAATTAAAAATAATTATAACTATGGATTTCACAAGATTCAAACCTAAAAATGGTGAAAGGTATATCTTCATAGAAAATGAGAAACCGATAATGGTTTTGCTTTCTTTTGATGATTATCAGAAAAATCTTAGAAATTCTAAGCAGGAATCTTTCCCCGCTTTTACCTTTAAACCGGCCTTTGGTGGAGATAATCAGCAAAATATAAGGGAAGATACCATTGAAAAGAAAGAGAACAATGAAGACGAAGAAGATTTGAAAGTGGAGGACTTACCTTTTTAAGGGCACGAAAAATCCGTTTCAATTCTTGACTTGCTTGAACCTTGGCAATGAGAATGGATATGTGTGGATAAGTGGGTTGACATTTTTTTTTAATTCTGTAATATAGTAATATAACTTGGAGCAGAACGACGCAGACAACAAGCAGAACGACGCAGAATATCTCGGCGTTATTCAGTATTGATATCCGCGTTTATCTGTTTCTATAAATAATTATGGCAGAAAAAGCAAAATTTGAGAGGACAAAGCCTCACTTAAATATCGGGACAATTGGTCATGTTGACCATGGTAAGACCACTTTGTCGGCCGCTATTTTAAAATATTCCAAAATGAAAGGTTGGAAGGCATCTGACAAATCGGTTGAGGATATTGATTCCGCTCCGGAGGAAAAAGCTCGCGGTTTAACTATTAATATCTCTCATTCCGAGTTTGAAAGCGAGAAAAGACATTATGCCTTGATTGATTGTCCGGGGCATGCCGACTACATTAAAAATATGATTACCGGTGCCGCTCAAATGGACGGAGCTATTTTAGTTGTTTCCGCTACTGATGGGCCTATGCCTCAAACGAGAGAACATATATTATTGGCTAGACAGGTAGGGTTACCTTCAATGGTAGTTTTTTTAAACAAAGTTGACCAGGTGGACGACCCTGAAATGATTGATTTAGTAGAATCGGAATTGAGGGAACTTTTAACCAAGTATGAATTTGATGGAGAGAAGGCACCAATTATTAGAGGTTCCGCTTTGAAGGCCTTAGAGTCCAATTCAGTTGACGATGAAGCGATGAAGCCAATTACTGAACTAATTACCAAAGTTGACGAATATATTTCCGAACCGGAAAGAGTATTAGACCAACCCTTTCTCTTGGCCGTTGAAGATGTTTTTTCTATTGAAGGTAGAGGGACAGTGGCTACCGGCAGAGTTGAAAGGGGAGTGGTCAAACCGGGAGACGAGGTAGAAATAGTTGGCATAAGAGATACTAAAAAAACTGTTGCCACAAGCGTTGAAATGTTTAATAAGATGTTGGACTCGGGTATGGCTGGAGACAATGTTGGCATTTTACTCCGCGGTCTTAAAAAAGAAGATATTGAGAGAGGTCAAGTTATTTGTAAGCCGGGAACAATTACTCCCCACACCGAGTTTGATGGGGAGGTTTATATTTTATCTAAAGAAGAAGGTGGTCGTCATACTCCCTTCTTTTCTGGTTATAAGCCTCAATTCTTTATTAGGACTTGTGATGTAACGGGAGATGTTGTTTTACCGGAAGGATTGGAAATGGTTATGCCCGGCGATACAGTGAATTTAAAAATCAAATTAATGTGTCCAATAGCGTTGGAGGAAAAGCAGGACTTTGCCATCAGAGAAGGTGGGAAGACGGTAGGAGCTGGCGTGGTGACTAAAATAACAAAATAGTTATTATTAAGATGGTTGTTAAAACGAAGGTCAAAAAAGAAACTGAAACAAAAACACAATTGCGGATAAAGCTTCGTTCCTACGACAGTAAAGTAATGGATAAGAGCTGTCAGCAAATTGTTGAAATAACTAATCGGTCTGGGGTAGAAATATTAGGCCCAGTTCCTTTGCCAACGGAAATTCATCGTTACACCGTTAACAGGTCAAGTTTTGTTCATAAGGATTCAAGAGAGCAGTTTGAAATGAGAGTTCATAAAAGATTTATTGAAATCCTAAATCCCAATCAGAAATTTATTGAGTCCTTAAGAGAATTGACATTGCCAACCGGAGTAGAAATTGAGATTAAGGCGATTTAACACTTTAAAACTTCTAAAAAAGATTTTGAAAAAATCTTTGATTTATTTAATCAAAGTTTAGTTTGTTATTATGACTTATTCTTAAATAATTTTAATTTAAGCAGCTTGCCTTTTTGACACCGGGTCAGTTGCCCGGTGTTTGCTTTAAAAAAGGAGTTCACGAAATTTACCCAACACTATTTTGAAATAAAACTTTCGAAAAAATGAAAGAACTTGAAAATGAAAAAAATTCTGAAGAGTCCAACATTGTTCGCTCGGAAAGCAGTGGCTGGTTTATACTTGGCGAAAAAATAGAAATGAGCCAGATATTTGGCGAAGACAGAAAAGTTATTCCGATTACCATCATTAAAGCCGGACCCTGTTTTGTGACCCAAATAAAAACAGACAAGGAAGATGGGTATAATAGTATTCAGATTGGCTTTGAAAAATTAAAAGAAAAAAAAATTCATTCCATAAAAAAACCTCAAAAGAGCAAGCCCTACCGTTATTTAAAGGAGTTTCGGATTGGAGAATCAGAGGTTAAGGATTATGAATTAGGCCAAAAAATAGATGTTTCGGTTTTCAATGAGAAAGACAAAGTTAAGGTTTCGGGGATATCCAAAGGGAAAGGGTTTCAAGGAGGAGTTAAGAGATGGGGTTTTTCTGGCCGTAACGCCACCCACGGAGTTAAGCATGAACATCGAACTCTTGGTTCAGTGGGGACTGCCGGCGTAGAGAGGGTCTTCAAAGGGAAAAAAATGCCTGGGAGAATGGGGTTCGAGAGAACTACTGTTAAAAACTTGGAGGTCGTTAAAATAGATAAAGAAAATAATTTGATTGCTATTAAGGGGGCTGTCCCGGGTCATAGAGGCAGTTTTTTAGAAATTAAAAAATATATTGACAGGGTTTAACCTCGTCATATTCCCTGTTGGTATTGACGGGGTTTAACCTCGTCATATTCCCTGTTTCGGAGTGTTGTTGACATCAGATGTCAACAGACAGAAATGTCAATAGACAGAATATTACAGAATATCAATCAATACAGGTAGATATTAATTAACGAAAAAGTGCCAAGGGTGAGCTTGACGCTATGGGTAGCGAAGGATTGTTTTTAGTCAAAGTGATCAATGAATTGGAATACCGCAATCCCTGCCAAAATCAGCATCATACCCATCTGAATGGGGGTCGGGGAGGGTGATAGAAAGAAGGAAATTATTCCTCTTATCGTTCCCACAACACAGAGCATCAAAGCGATAACCTTTCCAAATAAAAACCTTTCTTGTTTCATTTTTTCTCTCCTTATTAAATGATTATTAAAGACCTATTAAAATACAACTACATTATACCAAATTAACTTATGTTTGTCAATACTTACAATCAAGAAGGCAAGGAAATCGGTCAAGCAAGATTACCTAAGGAAGTTTTTCAAATTGATTTGAACGGCGATTTGGTTCATCAGGTTATGGTTTCCCAAATGGCTAACCAAAGGCAGGGGACGGCTCACACTAAGGATAGAGGCGATGTTAGCGGAGGAGGGAAGAAGCCCTGGCGACAAAAAGGAACCGGTCGGGCAAGACATGGTTCTACTCGTTCTCCTATTTGGAAAGGAGGGGGAGTAACTTTCGGTCCTAAAAACGAGAAGGTCTTTAAGAGAGAAATTCCCAAAAAGATGAGAAGGAAGGCCTTACTTATGGTTCTTTCAGCAAAGGTGGCGAAGGGTTCTTTGATTTTATTAGATGGCTTGGGCGTAAAGCAGGGGAAAACAAAAGAAATTTTTGAAGTTTTGAAAAAACTTCCCTGTTGGAATAAAAGCACCTTAATAGCTTTGTCCGATTATGATAAAAAAATGGTTTTAGCTGTCAGAAATATCCCCAAAGTTAAAGTAATTGAGTTTAGGGAGTTGAATGTTTTGGACTTGATGCGTTTTCAATATTTATTAATGACAAAAGAAGTAGTAGGGAAAATAAAAGAAATGTTTGTAAAAAATGAAAAACTTAAAACTAAAAATGTCCCGACTTTGTCGAAGATTCTCGATGAAATCGGAAAAAAATCACAATCTAAAATTTAAAATTTTAATTACATTTTTTAATTTTTAATTTTTAATTTTTAATTTAACGAAGTGCTTATGGCGATATTAAATTTTTTAAAAAAGAAAAAAATAAAAAAAGCGGGGGAAAAGGGGATAGAAAAGAAAGAAAAGAAAGAGAATAAGGGAAAAGAAAAAGCGGTCAAAAAAGAAAAGGAGCCGAGGAGTAAACAAGATAAAACACCTAAGTCGGGAGTAGAGCCCAAGAGAACGGGGGGAAAGGGGTTTAAAGATGCCCACTTGATTTTAGCGTCTCCCCATATTGCCGAGAAATCGACCCAGCTTTATAAAATAGACCAGTATGTTTTTAAGGTTTATCCCCAAGCGAATAAAACAGAAATTAAAAAATCAATAGAATCGGTTTATGGGGTAAATGTTTTAAAAGTTAGAACAAGTGTTGTCCCGAGAAGGAAAAAAAGATTAGGTAAGACGACTGGTTGGCAAAAAGGATACAAAAAAGCGATAGTAACAATTAAAAAGGGGCAGGAGATTGAAATAATGCCACGATAAAGAATCGTCTCGCTGTCGGTATTGCTCCCACAGTTATCGGAGCAAGTTCCAATTGAAATCCCAAATAACAAACAGCAAACAAATCCTAAATCCTAATTTCTAACGAGTTTTTGCAAAGCAAATCAAAGATTTTTCAAAAATCTTTTCTACTCTTCGCTGTTGCTCGGGCAAGCGAGTCAAGATGAGGGCTTTGCCCTCATCGCAATCAAGCCCTAAACAAATCATAATGATCAAAACCCGAATTCTAAAACGAAACTTGAAAAATTTTCAACATTTGGGTTTAAATAAGAAAATTAGTCATTGAACATTGATTAGACGATTAAAATAATTAGATGTTAGATATTTTATGAAAATTTTAACTAAGAAAAAACCGGAAAAGTCCTTAACCAGAAGTTTGAGAAAGACCGGCGGTCGGGGGAAAAGTGGGCGAATTACGGTTCGTCACAAAGGCGGTGGGGCTAAAAGGCGTTATCGGATTATTGAGTTTAGCCAAAAAGATATACCATTTAAAGCCAAGGTGGAGGCGATAGAGTATGACCCAAATAGGACTTGTTATATTGCTTTGATTATTTTTGATGATGGAAGGAAGTCCTATATTCTCTGTCCTCAAAATCTGAAAGTTGGCGATGAGATTGTTTATGATGAAAAGACGCCACTTTCTCCGGGCAATCGAATGATACTTGGGAATATCCCAGTTGGAACTTTGATTTACAATATAGAATTAGAACCAGACCGGGGAGGGAAAATCGCTCGTTCGGCGGGCAACCGTTGCCAAATTATGGCTCAAGATGAAAAATATACCAATCTTAGATTGCCCTCTACTGAATTGAGAAGAATCTCCAATAAATGTTTTGCTTCTATCGGAGAACTCTCCAATCCTCAACATAGATTTGAGAAACTTGGTAAAGCCGGGAGGTCGCGTTGGAAGGGAATAAGACCGACGGTTCGAGGTTCGGCAATGAACCCGGTTGATCATCCTCATGGTGGAGGAGAAGGAAAGGCTCCAATTGGTATGAAATATCCTAAAACCCCTTGGGGGAAGCCAGCATTGGGAGTAAAAACAAGAAAAAAGAAAAAATGGACAAGCAAATTAATAATTGAGAGAAGAAAGAAAAGAAAATAAAGGGCTTGGCCCAAGAATACAAGCTGTAAGGCGAAGTGCGATTGGTTACCAAACCTTTACCCAGCACTTATTTCTATAAAAGTATTACAAATGTTTTAACTTTATAAATTTGTTTTTCTGTACAAATAAGTGCTGGGTTCGGCGGAAACATCTTCTAATATGTCAAGAAGTTTAAAAAAAGGACCTTATATCAACGAGAAATTATTGAAAAAAATATCTTTGTTGAGAAAGGACGACAAAACAATTATTAAAACATGGGATAGAGCGGCCACTATTGTTCCAGAGATGGTTGGTTTTACTTTTGGAGTGCATAATGGGAAGGAACATATTTCAGTTTATGTCGACGAAGAAATGGTTGGCCATAAATTAGGGGAGTTTTCCCCAACAACAAAATTTATCAGGCATGGCGGGAAAATACAAAAAGAATTAGAGTCCAAGAAGAAAGAAGTTCCATCCGAAAAAATAAAGAAATAAATATATGCAGGTAAAAGCCCGACTTAGATATTTAAGAATAGCTCCTCGAAAAGTCCGTTTAGTCGCTGACTTAATTAGAGGGAAAAGTATTCAAAAAGTCCAAAACCTTTTGGATTTTAGCATTAAAAAAGCAGCCGGGTCTTTTAAGAATCTTTTAAATCAGGCCATAGCAAATGCTAAAAATAATCTTCAACTGGAAGAAAAAACTCTTCGGATTGTCAAAGTTGCCGTTGATGAAGGGCCGAAACTTAAAAGGTGGAGAGCGCGTTCAAAGGGAAGGACAGGGAATATTCAAAAGAAGACCTCTCATATTACTTTAATTTTAGAGGGAGAAAAGGACAGAAAAGTTGAAAAAGAAATCACTGGACAAAAAATGGATAAAATAGAATCAAATGAGGAAGCGAAGAAGATAAAGTCCTCTAAGTTTAAAAAACAGAAAGCGAAATCTTCAAAATCGCAATTGAAAAAGGCGGGAGGAAAAGTTCAAAAAGTTTTTAGAAGAAAGTCGTTTTAAAGAGTTTGACAGTAACCAAACCTTTACCCAGCACTTATTTGTACAGAAAAACAAATTTATAAAGTTAAAACATTTGTAATACTTTTATAGAAATAAGTGCTGGGTTAGGCGGAAACATCTTCTAACATGAGTCATAAAACCCACCCAAAAATATTAAGAATAGCAGAAACAAAGGATTGGTTATCCCGAGGTTTTTATGAAAAAAGTTTTGCCAAGTATTTGGAAGAAGATTTTAAGATAAGGAAATTTTTAAAGGATAAATTACCAAAAGGAATTACTGACTCTATTGAAATTGAAAGAGAGAGAGTTTCTTTGAAGATAATTATTAAAACATCAAGACCGGCTTTAATTATTGGGAGAGGAGGAGAAGGGGTTGAGAAATTAAAAGGGCAGATAAAAGAATTTATTTGGGGAGGCAAAGGGGAAGAAGATATAGAAGAAAAACCCAAGAATAATATTAAAATAGAAATATTGGCGGTTAAAAATGTTTGGGCGTCGGCTTCTTTAGATGCTCAATGGATAGTTTTTCAGATAGAAAAGAGAATGCCTTATCGCCGAGTCCTAAAAATGGCTTTAGATAAAATTATGGTGGTCAGAGAAATAAAGGGAGCCCGAGTGGAAGTTGCGGGCAGATTAAATGGAGTATCGATTCATCGCACCGAGTGGTTGCAAAAAGGTGAATTGCCAAGGCAAAGGATAAAAGCCATTATTGATTATGGTTTTGCCGAGGCTCATTGCACCTACGGATTGATTGGAGTGAAGGTTTGGTTGTATAAGGGAGAAAATGATTAAAGAAAAAATAAATCTAATTAGTTTTTTAATTTAGCGAAGCGATTATGTTATTACAACCTAGAAAAATGAAATATCGGAAGTGGCAAAAGGGCCGTTCTAAGGGGGTCTCTATTAGGGGGAGCAAACTTAATTTTGGCAGTTTTGGCTTAAAATCCCTGGGGACTCGTTGGATTAAGGCGACCCAAATTGAATCGGCCCGAGTGGCAATTAACAGGGCATTAAAGAAAAAAGGGGAACTTTGGGTTAGAATCTTTCCTTATAAGCCGATAACGACCAAGGGAGCGGAAGTTCCTATGGGAGGAGGGAAAGGAAATGTGGACCATTATGTTTTTCCTATTAAACCGGGAAGGATTATTTTTGAAGTTGACGGAGTGAAAGAAGAAATAGCCAAGGAAGCTCTTAGGAAAGGAGCGGATAAATTAGCGGTTAAAACAAAGTTTGTAAAACGTGAAGCGTAGAGGCATGTAACATATAACATGTAGCATGTAACATGTAACATATAATATGCAAAAGACGGAAAAAATTAAAGATTTCAAAAAGATGAAGAAAGAAGAACTTTCAAGGATTTTGGTTGAGAGTCAAGAGAAACTTCGCCGTCTTAGGTTTGATTTGACGGAGGGGAAAATTAAAAATGTAAAAGGTGTCAGAAGTTTTAAAAAGGATATCGCTCGAATGAAGACCGTTTTGGCGGGGGACATGTAGCATGTAGCATGTAGCATGTAGCATGTAACGTGGGGTTAGTTAGTTCTCAAATAAAAAAACACCGGAAGGTTATTCATAAAATTGCTTTTATAAGATAATTCTGTTAGTATTCTTAATTGTATTTAAGAAATATTATCAAGACAGAAATCATCTTAAAGGGTTTGTCAGGAATTATGGGGATAGTCCGCAATAATCCTCGCGACCAGAGCTTCACCCAGCACTTATTTATATAGAAAAACAAACTTATAAGGTTAAAATATTTATAATGTTTCTATAGAAATAAGTGCTGGGTATAAGAATCTGTAATCCGCCCAACCCAGCACTTATTTGTACAGAAAAACAAATTTATAAAGTTAAAACATTTGTAATACTTTTATAGAAATAAGTGCTGGGTTAGGCGGAAACATCTTCTAATATGCCAAAGAAAAAATTACAAGGAACAATCGTTTCAAATAAAATGGAGAAAACAGTTGTGGTTAAAGTAGAGAGGATAAAAGAACATCCAAAGTATGAAAAAAGATACAAGGTTTTCAAAAAATATAAAGCTGATACGGGTGGGAAGAAGTATGAAATTGACGATAAGGTAACTATTGAAGAATGCCGACCAATGAGTAGAGATAAGAGGTGGAAGGTAGTTAGCGGTATTGAAATGAAAAATGAAAAATGAAAAACGACAGATCAAAACTAAAAAAGGAATCAAATTTTTAAATTTGAGATTATAGTTTTTCATTTTTAGTTTTTAATTTGACTGAACCGCCGAAGGCGGTAAAGGAACATGATTCAACCGGGGACAAAACTTAAAGTAGCAGACAATAGCGGGGCAAAAATGGTTCAATGTTTTACTATTTTGGGAGGAACGCGTAGGCACTATGCCCGTATTGGGGACATTTTTGTCGGAGCGGTCAAAGAGGCCGAACCAAGAAGGGATGTTAAGACCCACGCTGTTGTTAAAGCCGTGGTCGTCAGACAAAAACAACCCTTTCGCCGACAGGATGGTTCTTATATTAAGTTTAGTGAGAATGCCTGTTGCATTTTAGATGATAAAAAAGCCCCTAAGGGGAATAGGATTTTAGGGCCTATCCCGAGAGAACTTAGAGAAAGGGGATTTGAAAAAATTGTTACTTTAGCTAGAGATGTTGTTTAACGCGATACTAAATTTGTAGATTTGTAGATTAGCATTAGATTTGCAGATTTGTATCAATTTGATGAAGATACATAAAGGAGACCAAATTCTAATAATCAGAGGGAAAGATAAAGGGAAGAAGGGAAAAGTTTTAAAAGGATTTCCAAAAGAATCGTTGGTTTTGGTTGAAGGAGTGAATATTAAAAAAAAGAGCCAGAAACCCAAAAAAGAGGGGCAAAAGGGGCAAATAATAGAGGTCCCATCTCCTGTGCCGGCTTCCTGCCTAAAGATTATTTGCCCGAAGTGTAAAAATCCGGTCAAGATTGGTTATAAAGAAAAATTAAAAACGGACTCTTTCTCCGAAAAACAAAAAATAAAAGTTAGGATTTGCAAGAAATGCGGGGAAGAAATATGAATAGAATTAACCTAATTTCTAATTATCTAATTCCTAATGAAATCCCAATACCCAATGTCCGAATCCCAAACATTTTTTTAAATTTAAAATCCAAAACAAAATTTAAAATAGATTTTTTGACATTTGGATTTCGACATTTGGATTTAAACTTAGATATTAGGCATTAGACATTGATTAGAATAATTAGAATAATTAAAAATTGGGATAATTAAAGAACATTATGCTTAGATTATCGGAAAAATATAAAAAAGAAGTTTTACCGGCAATGCGGAAAAAGTTTGGTTATAAAAATGAAATGGCTATTCCCAAGATAACGAAGGTAGTGATTAATTGTGGATTTGGTAAGCAGTTGATGGGGAAGAGTTCGCAGGAGAAAAATAAAGCCGTTGAGGAAATTTCCGATGTTTTATCTCTAATTGTAGGCCAGAAGCCCGGATTAAGAAAAGCAAAAAAATCAATTGCTGTTTTTAAATTAAGGGAGGGAATGCCCGTTGGGCTACAAACTACATTGCGAGGAAAAAGGATGTATGAATTTTTGGAGAGATTTATTTGGGTGGTCTTACCGAGAGTGAGGGACTTCAGAGGCATATCCCCAAAATCTTTTGATGGTCAAGGGAATTTATCTATAGGTATTAAAGAATATACTCCTTTCCCTGAAGTTGTTATAGAAAAGGAGAAGAAGATTTTTGGATTGGAGATAACAGTAGTGACTACGGCGAAAAATAAAGAAGAAAGCATTGAACTATTGAAGTTAATGGGGTTTCCGCTTAAAGTAGAATAATACAAAAATCAAAAACGAACGAGCAGGGCGAGTGAGTCAAAAACGAACGAGTAGAGTGAGTGAGTCAAAAACGAACGAGTAGAGTGAGTGAGTCAAAAACGAACGAGCAGAGTGAGTGAGTCAAAACGAACGAGCAGAGTGAGTGAGTCAGAACGAGCGGAGCTCTCGTTGCGAATAAAAATGAAAAATGAAAAATTATTTCATTTAATTATTTTTAACTTTTTCTTTTTCATTTTGACTTTTACACTTTGAATTTGACTGAATCGCCGAAGGCGATGAAGAAATATGGCTAAAAAGTGTCAAATTATAAAATCAGAAAAAACGCCAAAGTTTAAATCCCGGGTTGTCCGACGTTGTTTTGCCTGTGGGCGGCGAAGGGGATTTTTAAGAAAGTTTGGGTTGTGCCGAATATGTTTTCGGGAATTAGCCAATAGAGGAGAGATACCCGGAGTCAAAAAATCATCGTGGTAAAAATCTTATAACTTGTAACTTATAACTTGTAACGCAAGGAAAATCTACACACTACACGCTACACGTTACACGCCTTATGGATCCTATATCAGATATGTTAACTAGAATAAGAAACGCTCAAGCTGTTGATCAGAAAACAGTCCTTATTCCTTTCTTAGGGCTAACATCTAAGGTAGCGGAGGTTTTACTAAAGGAAGGTTTTATAGGGGAGTTTAAGAAAGTGAAAAGGAATGAAGTTAAATATATTAGAATCTCGCTAAAATACAATAAAGATAAGTCGGCGTTTATTTCCGGGTTGAAAAAAGTTTCTAAACCCGGGAAAAGAATATATAAAAAGAGCAGAGAAATAAAAAGAGTTATAGATGGCTATGGAATTGCTATAATTTCAACATCTCAAGGATTAATGACAGATAAAGAGGCGAGAAGACAAAAAATGGGAGGCGAAGTTTTGTGCGAAATTTGGTAGTCTCACTGCTGATATTACTAACCGAGCGAAGCGAAGGTGGAAAAGATGCGATGAAGGCTTCGCCTTCATCTTTACGAGCTTGCTGTGTTTGCTCGTCTTTGACTAACCGCAGTTATCGAAGCAAGTCCCGGCTAAAATACCAAATAATAAATAACGAACTTAAGGACTTAGATAATATGAGTAGAATAGGTAAAAAACCAATTTTAATACCATCTGGGATAGAGGTAGAAATAAATGATGGGAGAATAATTAATATCAAGGGGCCAAAGGGAGAAATTTCTCAAGTTGCGCCGGAGGGGATTTTGCTTAGAAAAGAAAATAATCAAATTATAGTTGAGCTCAAAGATAAAATGAGTAAGGCGGACAAATCGAAAAAAATTTCAGCTTTTTGGGGGCTAAGCAGGGCTCTTATTCAGAATCATTTTATTGGTCTAACTTCAGGATTTGAAAAAAAACTTGAAATAAAAGGGGTTGGTTACCGGGCTACTATCCAAGGAGAGAAAATTTTGCGATTGGAAGTTGGATTTTCTCACTCGGTAGAATTAGAAATTCCATCTAGCTTAAAGGTCTCGGTTGAAAAAAATATAATAGTTGTTTCCGGTATTGGCAAACAGGAAGTTGGGGAGTTTTCAGCAAAAATAAGAAAAGTCCGTCCTCCTGAACCTTATAAAGGGAAGGGGATAAGATATCTTGGAGAGAAAGTTAAAATAAAGGAAGGAAAGAAAGTTGGAGCAACAGGATAAGTGATAATGAAAAATGAAAAATGAAAAAATAAAAATTCAATTTAAAATCCAAAATTCGTATTTTAATCAAAATTAAAAATTCAAAATTCAAAATTATTAGCTATGTTGATAAAACAAGAAAAAAGAAATAGAAGGCATAAACGAGTGAGGTCTAAAATAAAAGGAACAGCAGATATTCCTCGACTTTGTTTATTTAAATCAAACAATCATATTTACGCTCAATTGATTAATGATGATAAGGGCAGTGTTTTAATTGCGGTGAGCGATTTGACAGTAGGGTTGAAAAATAAAGGGGAAAAGAGTGTTAAAAAGAGTAAAGCGAAAGAGGGGGAAGGCAAGGGCGAAGGCGGAGACGAGAAAAAAATGACCAAAGGTGTAAGTTTGGCTTATGAAATGGGAGAAATAATGGCTGGGAAAGCCAAAGAAATAAAAATAAAAAAAATTGTCTTTGACAGAGGGGGTTATAAATATCACGGCAGAGTAAAGGCATTAGCCGAGGGGGCAAGAAAAGGAGGATTAGAGTTTTAGGGCGTGAAGCGTGTAACATGTAGCATGTAGCATGTAGCGTGTAACATGTAACATGTAGCATGTAGCATGTAGCATGTAATGTGGGGTTAATTAGCTTTCAAATAAAAAAATACCGGAAGTTATTCATAAACTTCCGGCATTATAGGGAGTTGGCTTTTTCAAACCAAGAATGTTACTACAAGGATGGTTCCTGTAATGATTGTTGTTTCTCCTAAAAAGGAGGATAAAATGAACTGCCATGATAATTCTTCATCATAACCGGCAGTAATACCAGCACAACCACCAACACAACCAGCAATACAACTGGCAATACCAGTAGCAATACCAGTAGCACCAGCAGCAATACCAGCGGCAACAGCAACGGTAGCGATACCGGCAGCAATAACAACAATATCAGGAACGCCATTAATTATAGCAGCAACCGCAGCAGCGATAGCAGCGACTGCAGCTATTCCAAATCTTGTTGTTGACGATGTTCCCCATCCCCTCATAAGGGAGAATGCTAAGAAAAAAACTGCCAAAACAACAAAGGTAACGAATCCCTCTTTCAAAATTAAATTCTTTTTCATTTTGAACTCCGTATTTAGTTGTTAAATATTTACTATCTATATTGTAGCATATCTCATTATATTTGTCAACCCCTGAAGGGGCAAATTATCTAAAATT
This sequence comes from uncultured Candidatus Saccharibacteria bacterium, assembly GCA_964383715.1. Lineage (GTDB taxonomy): Bacteria > Patescibacteriota > Minisyncoccia > Minisyncoccales > CG1-02-41-26 > CAYLHU01. Next base: position 124,440 of record CAYLHU010000001.1, on the reverse strand, counting down.
CAAAAGATTAAAGTTGATTTTATGGGATAAATTTGTTAGTGTTCTTAGTTAGATTTAAAAAATATCATCAATTTTTTAAAAGAATTAGATAAAGATCATAGAAATAAGTTATGTATAAACCAATAAGAAAACCTAAAATAAAATCAGAGTTTGACTCAAAACTTTTAGATTTGGCTCGAGTGACTAAGGTGACGGGGGGAGGCAAGCGGCTTAGATTTCGGGCAGTTATGGTTGTCGGAAACAAAAAAGGAAAAGTTGGAGTGGGTGTGGACAAGGGAAAAGATGTGGCTCAAGCAGTAGAAAAAGCGACACGAGCGGCTAATAAAAATCTAATCGATGTTCCCTCAAAAGGGGAGACCATTGCTCACGAAGTAAGGGCAAAGTTCGGTCCGGCTCGGGTTTTATTGAGACCCCAAACAAAGGGAAGAGGAGTTGTCGCTGGCGGAGCGGTGAGGGTGATTTGTAATTTGGCAGGCATAAAAAACATATCTTCAAAGCTTTTGTCCCGTTCCAGAAATAAATTGAATATAGCTCGGGCGACAATTTTAGCTTTGAGCGACTTAAAGAATCCATCAGCGAAGGCAAACCCGAAGGGTGAAGCATAAGCTTTATGGATACTTTACCCAGCACTTATTTCTATAAAAACACAAAATAGAGATTAACATTATCATTCAGAATTATAAAGTTAAGACCCTTGCAGTATTTCCATAGAAATAAGTGCTGGGTATAAGAATCTGTAATCCGCCAAACCCAGCACTTATTTGTACAGAAAAACAAATTTATAAAGTTAAAACATTTGTAATACTTTTATAGAAATAAGTGCTGGGTTAGGCGGAAACATCTTCTAATATGCAACAACATCAATTAAAACCAATACATAAATCAAAAACAAAGAAAAGAGTGGGACGAGGCGGGAAGAAGGGGACTTATTCTGGTCGTGGCATTAAGGGACAGGGGTCAAGGGCGGGTAGGAAAATGCAACCAATTATCAGAGAATTGATTAAGAGATATCCGAAATTGAGGGGTTATCGCCAAAACTTTAAGAGAGGTGAAGAAATTGGATTAAATCTTTCAGTACTTGATAAAAACTTTGAAGATGGTAGTAGAATTACTCCCAAGGTTTTGTATGAGAGAAAAATAATTAAAAAAAATAAAAGCAAAATCCCTTCAGTTAGAATTTTAGCTATGGGAAACATAAATAAAAAAATAATTATTGAAGGGTGTAAGGTTTCTAAGGGAGCTAAAGAAAAGATTGAAAAAGCAGGAGGCGAAGTGAAAATGACTAATGACTAATTTCTAATATCTAATTAAATCCCAATGACAAAATGACCAAAAGTTTAGACATTAGACATTTAAGAATTAGACATTGACTAGAAATTAGGTTAATTAGAAATTAGATATTTATATTATGTCTTGGTTTAATAAAATAATTTTCATATTTAAAGATAAGCAGTTGCGCAACAAGATATTATTTGTTTTGGCCATTTTTGTTATTTTCCGATTGGCTTCTAATATCCCGATTCCTGGAATCAATATGGACAATTTAAAGAATTTCTTTTCGGAGAATCAGTTTTTTGGTCTCTTAAACCTTTTTGTCGGCGGAGCCCTAAGCCAACTTTCTATTATAATGTTAGGGTTAAGCCCTTATATTACATCTGTCATTATTCTTCAATTATTAACGATGATTTTCCCCAAGTTTGAAAAGATGTACAAAGAAGGAGGGGAAGAAGGGAAAAGAAAGTTTAACCAGTATGGAAGGATTGCCACAGTTCCTTTGGCCGCCTTACAGGCCTATGCTATGCTCACCTTACTTCAACGACAAGGGGCTATTTCAAAAATAACCTCGGTTCAGATTTTAACTTCTATCATTACTATCACCGCTGGAGCGTTATTTTTGATGTGGTTAGGGGAGTTAATCTCCGAGAAGGGAATTGGCAATGGGGTCTCCCTTTTAATCTTTGCCGGAATTGTAGCTCGAACGCCCACAGAAATTCGTCAAATTGCTTTGTCTTGGGACCCCTCTAAATTACCTTCGTATATTTTCTTTTTTGTGGTTGCTATGGCTATTATTTCGGGGGTTGTTCTTATTACTGAAGCAAGGAGAAATATTCCAATTTCTTACGCTAAAAGAATAAGGGGACACCGAATGTATGGTGGCTCAATGACTTACTTACCGATGAATATAAACCCGGCCGGGGTTATCCCGATAATTTTTGCTCTTTCTCTGCTTCTTTTCCCCGGGATGATAGCTAATTTTTTAGCCAATAGCAGCAGTTCTTTTTTATCTAATATTGCTCAAGGATTATCTCGTTTTTTACAAAATGGCTGGGTTTACGGAATTTCTTTTTTCGGCTTAGTTTTCCTTTTTACTTATTTTTATACGGCTGTCACTTTTGACCCTAAAGCGATTTCTAATAATCTCCAAAAAATGGGAGGATTTGTTCCCGGAATTAGACCCGGAGAATCAACGGCTAAGTTTTTACATAAAATTCTTTACAGAGTTCTTTTTATGGGGGCATTTTTCTTGGGAATGGTCGCTGTTTTGCCTTCTATAGTTCAAGGGTTGAGCGGAGTGACCGCTTTCGGATTTTTAATTGGTGGCACGGCGATTTTAATTGTTGTGAGTGTTGTTTTAGACACTTGGCGACAAATAAAAGCTCAAATGGAAATGAGAGAATACGAGGACTTCTAAAAAGCGTGTAACGTGTAACGTGTAACGTGTAACGTGTAACGTGTAACATGTAACATGTAACATGTAACGTGTAACGTGTAACGTGTAACGTGTAACGTGTAACGTGTAACGTGTAACGTGTAGATTAACCTTTAAGAAAATTTTTATTGGATATTGGATATTAAATACTGATATTAAATAAAGAAGATTTTTGTTTGGAAGACGGCCGTCTATGAAATAAAAATTATGAATGCTAGTAATAATCAATGACTCATTAAATATTATAGGGTTACTCTTATAATGTTTTATTTTAAGATAGTTCGGGTTCGAAAATAAACCAAAAATAAATTTAAGAAAAAACCCGCGATGTGTTCTCACTACACATCACGGGTTCAAAACATTTGCCGTTTCCTATTTGGCGAGTTTGGGATTTAAGCACCTTTTCTTTGCCCATATCTGCTCTATCGACTTCATAACCAAAAAGGATATGAGAAAAGAAACTACGCAAACGCATATTATATAAATTAAATATGCGAATGCAGAATGAAAATCGCAAATAGCAAATACACCGATAACCCCACCGGTAATTCCACCAGCAAAAGCACCGATAAACATATTGATAAATTTATTAGTAGTACGTTGAGTAGCGATTATAGTGGCAACTCCACCAATAATACCACCGACAGCAAACCCGTGTACGACATCAATAGTATCAAATAATTTACCGAGGGATAAACCAACACTCATACCAATAAGCATACTTCCCAATATGGCTCCATAGAAAATCAATAATTTCCTATAATCAACTTTTTCCAACTGGCTAAATAAGCTAATTAACAATATTCCTACTAGTGGGAATAAATGGAAAAGAATTGTTAGCCCCCAGTCTAGAGTTTTTTGGTTAATAGGTTTGATTTCTGATTCCCATTTGCCTTGATAAAGGAAGACCTTATCTTCGGAATAATTTTCCTTAATTATCGGGAAAGAGGAAAAATACCTTTCTTTTTTTTCTCCTTTCAATACATATTCCCTTTGGTCACCTCTGATGATCATCAGGGCGGTGTCAGTGGGGATTTCCTTCGGCACTTCTTGATATCTTTCCGTTTCCAAAAAAGTATAGACAACAATGTCATTGCCCTCGCGGACAACTTGTTGTTGCTGTTCTTGAGAAAAACCGATTGAAAAACTGACTAAGAAAACAACCAAGAAAATTACTATCTTTTTCATCACAAACTCCTTTTGTTATAAAATTTTTAAAGTTCAACTTTTTTTAATTTCAATCACATTTAACCATATCAGAATTAAATTGTCAATGGTAGTGGGGGGTATGAATTAAAGGTTTAGGTTTGACTTATACCTCAAGAAAGTTAAAATAAAGGCAGGTGAGTAATTATCAATTATCAATTATTAATTATTAATTATAAGTTATAAAGATTATGGACAATAAATCAGTCATAATTTTATTAGGACCACCGGGAGCTGGGAAAGGAACCCAAGGAACTCTTTTGTCAGACAAAACAGGTTTTTATTATTTTGAGACAAGTAAAATCTTAGAACGAGCTTTTGGTAAATCCAAAAAAGGAGAAGCAGTAAAAGTTGGCAGGGAAAAATATTCTCTGGGAAAAGAGAAAAAGATTTGGGAAACAGGGGGTCTTTGTAGCCCTCCTTTTATTAGTTTTTTAGTAAAAAAAGAAATAAAGGGACTTTATAATTCGGGGGAGAGTTTAATTTTGGCTGGCTCACCAAGAACATTAGGTGAAGCAAAATCTCTGATGCCCCTAATAGAGAAGCTTTATGGCAAGAAAAATATCAAAATAATTTTAATAAATATTCCAGCTCAAGAAACAATTTTTAGAAACTCTCATCGGAGGATATGCCAATTAATGCGTCATCCGATTTTATATGTTAAGGAGACGAAAAATCTCAAAATTTGTCCCTTAGACGGCTCAAAATTGATAAGAAGAAAAGGCCTTGATGACCCTGAAACAATAAAAATCAGATTAGACGAATACAAAAATAGAACATTACCTTTAATTGATTATTTTAAGGAAAACAAGATAGAGGTTAGCAGGGTTAACGGTGTTGGCTCGGTGGCTCAAGTTTTTCTAAAAATTTTAAAAACGGTTAAAGTAGAATGATAACCATAAAGACCGAAAAAGAAATTGAGATAATGAGACAAGGGGGGAGATTATTAGCCGAGGTGATGAGAAGTGTTAAAAATGAAGTCAGAGAAGGGGTTACAACTAAAGAATTGGATAAGTTCGCCGAAACCCTTATTTTAGAAAAGGGAGCTAAGCCGGCATTCAAGGGATATGAAGGATATCCGGCAACATTATGTACTTCGGTTAATCAGGTTATTGTCCATGGCCTCCCATCTGGCTACCGATTAAAAAATGGGGACATTTTGTCATTGGACTTAGGTCTTATTTGGGAAGGTTTTTTTTCTGATATGGCCATTACTATTCCAATAGGTGAAATTGATTTCAGTGTTCTCCGTTTGATTAAAGTAACCAAAAAGTCCCTTAAATTGGCTATAAAAAAAATGAGGCCGGGGAATACATTTGGTGATGTTGGTAATACTATCCAAAGATATGTTGAATCCCAAGGGTTTAATATTATTAGGGACCTTTGTGGGCATGGGATCGGAAGGGCACTTCACGAAGACCCCCAAGTTTTAAATTATGGTAAAAGGCATAAGGGTTCTAAGATTATGAAAGGAATGGTTATTTGCATTGAACCGATGGTTTCATTGGGCGGTTATCAAATCAAGAAATCTATTGACGGTTTTGGTTTTGAGACAAGAGATAATTCATTAGTAGCTCATTTTGAACATACAGTGGCGGTGGCAGGAGAAAAGGAAGGCGAAATTTTAACATCATTAGAATAAAATTATTTTCTGAATCTTACTATAATCAGATATATATGCCAAAGAAAAAAGAAAAATTTCCTTCAGAATTAAGATTTAACTTGGTGAGCAAGGACTGGGTTGTTGTGGCTACCGGCCGAGCAAAAAGGCCGGAGGCGTTCAAAAGAAAGGAGGAAAGAAAAATAAAAGAGTCAACTAAGGATTGTTTTTTTTGTTCTTTAGATAAACAGGAAAAACCTCTTTTGGTTTTTTCGTCGGGAGAAAAAGCGAAAAATTTGGAACATTTGCCAAAAAATTGGACAACGGTGGTTATTCCTAATAAGTTTCCGGCCGTTTCAGCGGGAGAATGTTTAAGAGAAAGAGCTGAAGGCCCTTATCAAATAATGGACGGCATTGGCTCCCATGAAGTGGTTATCACCAGAGACCACTTTAAAGATATGTCCTCTTTTTCAATAAAGGAAACAAAGGAAGTAATTGATGTTTATCAGGAGAGGTATCTTGAACTAATGAACGAAAAGCTTGTCAATTATGTTTCCATTTTTCATAATCAAGGCATTCAAGCCGGGGCAAGTGTTGAACATCCTCATTCTCAAATAATGGCAATTCCGGTAACCGACCCTGATATTCAAAAAAGTATTATTGGTTCTCGCCGTTATTGGGATATCCATAAGAAATGTATTTATTGTGAAATGTTAAAATGGGATAAGGAAGATGGTCGGAGGATTGTTTTTGAAAATGATGACTTTTTAGCCCTTTGTCCTTTTGCTTCAAAAATGGCTTTTGAGGTTAGAATTTATCCAAAAGCCCATTTCAGTTATTTTGAGAGGGTGAATGAAGAGCAAAAGATAGCTTTGGCCGAGGCCTTCACCGTTTCTCTATCAAAAATTAAAAGGGCTTTGGGTAGTCCCGATTATAATTTTTTTCTAAGAACTTCTCCTTGCGATGGTAAGGACTATTCGCATTTTCATTGGCATTTTGAGATATTGCCGAGAACTTCTGTTCAGGCGGGGTTTGAGTTAGGGGCTGGTATGGAGATTTCTACCATTGAACCGGAAAAAGCAGCCGAATATCTACGCAAACAATAAGACGATACAAATCTACAAATGAATACGAATATACGAATTACAAATGGAAAAGTAATCTATCCGAAATTGTCTTATAAAATAACTGGGATTTTATTTGATATTCACAATGAGCTTGGAAGGTTTTGTAAAGAGAAACAATATCAAGATTTTTTTGAAAAAAAATTGAAAGAGGAAGAAATAGATTATGAGCGAGAAAAGGATCTCCCAATATCTTCTGATATTAGTGGAAATAGAGTTGATTTTTTTGTTGAAAATAAAATTTTAATTGAGTTTAAAGTAAAAAGAATTCTCCTAAAAGAAGATTATTATCAAATGAAACGATACTTAAAAGCTACTAAAATGAAATTAGGATTGCTTGTGAATTTTAGAGATAAATATCTTAAACCAAGAAGAATTCTTAATTAATTTTATTCGTAATTTGAGAATTGGTATCAAGTTGATTCATAGTATTCGTAATTCGTATATTCGTATCATTTTATTTGTAGATTTGTAGATTTGTAGATTAGCATTAAATTCGTATATTCGTATCAACTATGAAGCTTATCATCGCCAATTGGAAATGTAATCCGAGCAGCTTAAAGGAAGTGAAGAAACTTTTTAATTCTCTCCGAAAAGGGCTTAAAAAAAATAATTTTGATATAGTCATTTGTCCTCCTTTTGTCTATTTGGACTGGGTTAAGCAACAGAATTCAAAGATAAAATTAGGAACCCAAAATTTTTTCTGGGAAAATCCACCAGCTGGCAAAGGAGCTTTTAGCGGAGAAGTTTCAGCTATAATGTTAAAGGACTTGGGGGTAGAATATGCCATTTTGGGACACTCTGAAAGAAGAAAGTTTTTTAAAGAAACAGACGAAATGGTAAATAAAAAGATAAAAATAGCTCTCTCTTCAGATATTAAGCCGATATTTTGTTTGGGTGAAAGCAAGGAAGAAAAAGAAAGAGGTAAAAATCTTCAAATACTAAAGAACCAATTAAAAGAAGGGTTAAGAGATGTCTCTCATTCAGATATAAAAAAAATAATTATTGCCTATGAACCAATTTGGGCGATAGGGACTGGAAAACCAGCTTCGATAGAAGATGTTTCTAGTTCAATTTTATATATTAGAAAGATTATTTCAGAAGTTTTTAATAAGAAAACAGGGAAAGATATTAAAATTCTTTATGGGGGGAGTATTAATTCTAAAAATGCTGAAAGTTATCTGAATCAACCATGGATAGATGGGTTACTGGTTGGCGGTGCTTCTTTAGACCCAAAAGAATTTTTGGGGATTTTAAAGAAATAATTTTTGTGTTTTACTTAAGCAAATCTGCCATAGATAGATTTTTTATTAAAATAAATAAAATAAAATAAAATAAAACAAAAACGAAACAAGTAAATATTATTATTTATGAGAACTCGCTTCGGCGGGTTTTTTGGTAAGCAAAAAAGTGAAGATTTTTTTGCACGAAGAAAAGAAAAAGAAAAAGGGTGCATTCTAAGACGATCGTCCACAAACGAACGAAGTGAGTTTGTAAAGATGAGGGTAATCCCTCATCGCACACAAACGAACCTGTTTTTTTTATTACCTAATTTTCAGGGCATTGCTTCTATATTTCACTTGTTTCATTTCTCGTGAACGAAAGGGTGCATTCTAAGACGATCGTCTGGAAACGAACCTTTTTTTGCACGAAGGAAAGAAAAAGAAAAAGGGTGCATTCTAAGA
>CAYLHU010000001.1:78074-116015 GCA_964383715.1 uncultured Candidatus Saccharibacteria bacterium | reverse complement strand
AACGAAGTGAGTTTGTAAAGATGAGGGTAATCCCTCATCGCACACAAACGAACCTTTTTTTGCACGAAGGAAAGAAAAAGAAAAAGGGTGCATTCTAAGACGATCGTCCACAAACGAACGAAGTGAGTTTGTAAAGATGAGGGTAATCCCTCATCGCACACAAACGAACCTTTTTTTGCACGAAGGAAAGAAAAAGAAAAAGGGTGCATTCTAAGACGATCGTCCACAAACGAACGAAGTGAGTTTGTAAAGATGAGGGTAATCCCTCATCGCACACAAACGAACCTTTTTTAGTTTAGTGTCTTTCAAAATTTAGGATTTATGATAGAATAATAAATAGATTTATTTCATATATGTCTAATAAATATCAAGATTTTCTTTTTTTTAATCCAAATTGTGAAAATGTTAGCTTTCAAGGAGTGGTTGAAAAAGTATTTGATTATATGACAGACCAGCCCAGTGAGTTTTACGAAATTGTCATAGGGTGTGATTCGGACTCTAATGAGAGGCCGTCTTTCCCGGTTGTTTTAGTTATTCTAAGAAAAGGACGAGGGGGGAGATTTTTTCTTACCAAAATCAGGTATCCTGAAGATAGCAAGAAAAGATTTTTTACATTTCGCCAAAGAATTTTGGAAGAAGTTTATCTTTCCTGCGAAATGGCTTTGGGGTTTAGGGATTCTATCAAGGAGAGAGTTGGGAAATCTCCTCTTAAATTGAACTATCAATTTCAATATGTTCATGCTGATGTTGGCCAAAATGGGCCGACTAAAGATATGATAAAAGAGGTTGTTGGTTTGATAAAAAGCAACGGGTTTGAGGCGAAAATAAAGCCGGAGTCCTTTGCCGCCTCAATAATAGCCGACAGGTTTACTTAAAGAATATGCTCTCTCAAGAAATTCGTCAAAAGTTTTTAGATTTTTTTGAAAAAAGGGGACACAAGATTATTCCTTCAAGTCCTTTAATTTCTGACGACCCAACAGTTCTTTTTACGACGGCTGGGATGCAACAGTTTAAAAAATATTTTTTAGGTCAAAAAAGTCCCTTTGGTAATAAGGTCTCCTCTTGTCAAAAATGTCTCCGAACTTCGGACATTGATAATGTTGGTGATATTTCCCACCTAACATTTTTAGAAATGTTAGGTAATTTTAGTTTTGGGGACTATTTTAAAGAAGAAGCCATTAAATTGTCTTTTCAATTTTTAACCGAGATTTGTAATTTAGACAAGGATAGATTATGGTTCACTATTTTTAAGGGTGATAGTAGGATTTCAAAAGACGAGGAATCGGGGAAGATTTGGCAAAAATTAGGCATTGATAAAAACAAAATTTATCCTTTTGGACGGGAAGATAATTTTTGGGGGCCGACGGGGGAAGAAGGTCCCTGTGGTCCAACGACTGAAATTCACTACGATTTGACTGGCAACCCTTGTTCGTTAGGAGAAAAATGTTTGCCCAATTGCCAATGCGGAAGATTTATTGAGATTTGGAACTTGGTCTTTAATGAATATTATCAAGATAAAAATAGGGAGTTTTCGTTATTGGAACAAAAAGGAGTTGATACCGGAATGGGGCTTGAGCGACTGGTTGCTGTCATTCAAAATAAGCCCTCGGTTTTTGAAACGGATATATTTGAGCTAATATTAAAAGATTTAAGAAAATACACAGGGTTGCCCTGTGGAGATTTAAAAGAAAAATACACAGGGCAGCCCTGTGGAGATTTGAGGGGGGAGAGGATTGTTGCTGACCATATTAAATCGGTTGTTTTTTTAGGGGCAGAAGGTATTGAACCCTCAAATATCGGAAGAGGTTACACCCTAAGAAGGATTTTAAGAAGGGCTATTCGATATGGTAGGATATTGGGGCTACCTCAAAATTTTCTTGTTTCTTTGTCTAAGAAAGTGATAGGTATTTACGAGGAAGTGTATCCGGAATTAAAATCTGAACAGGATAATATTTTAAAGGTTATTAAAGACGAGGAAGAAAAATTTGGGAAAACATTAGATAGCGGATTAAAATTTTTACAAAAAAATATTGAGAGTTTTGAGTTATTTAATAAAACTTTAATAAAAGAAAAAGATCAGCAATTACCATTTAAGGGTGGGTTTGCTTTTTATATGTATGAAACCTACGGGTTTCCTCCAGATTTAACATTAGAGGAATTAAGGAAATATCCAAAAGTAAATAAAAAGATAAACGAAAAAGAATACTGGGATTATTTTAGAAAAAAATTAAAAAAACATCAGGAGGTATCTCGAGTAGGAGCGGAGAAAAAATTTGGGGGAGTGGGGATAGAAGAATTAAAAACAGAGGAGGAGAAATTGAAAGCCACTAAATTACACACAGCTACTCATTTACTTCAGGGTGCTCTAAGAATTGTCTTGGGGGAGAAAGTTCAACAGATGGGGTCAAATGTTAATCCTGATAGATTAAGATTTGATTTTTCCTTTGAGAGAAAAATGAGTTCTGAAGAAATTGAGAAAGTTGAATTATTGGTTAATCAAAAAATTAAAGCGGATTTGGAGGTTAAACGAGAAGAGATGTTGCTTAAAGATGCCTTAAAATCAGGCGTTTTGGCATTTTTTAAAGAAAAATATCCCGAAAAGGTTTCCGTTTATACAATTGGAGGCAATTCTTCGACAAGCTCAGAACCTCCTTTTAGTCGGGAGATTTGCGCCGGTCCTCATATTCAGCGAACATCTGAATTGGGAGAATTCAAGATTAAAAAAGAAGAATCATCAAGTGCCGGAGTGAGACGAATAAAAGCAATTCTTATTTAGTAAATTTAAGTTTTTCCAGTTTTAAAGGAAAGAGAAAAAGAGTTAGCTTCTAATCTTTCAGGCGGAGAACAGCAGATGTTGGCCATTGGCCGGGCCTTGATACAAAGTCCAAAGTTGCTTTTGTTTGACGAACCCTCTCTTGGTTTGGCGCCAAAAGCGATGAAAGAGGTCTTTGAAAAAATTCAGGAAATTAACAAAAAAGAGGGAGCGAGTATTATTATTGTTGAGCAAAATGTTAAAAAAGCAGTTGGAATTGCCGATAGGGTTTGTATTTTAAAAAACGGTGAAATTATTTTAGAAGAGGGAAAAGAAATTTTGGAAAATGAAAAAATAAAAAATATTTATTTTGGCGGTGTTTAAGATAAGTTGTATTATAGGAACTTAAGGGGTAAAATAAAATTAATAAAACAAATATTTATGAGGGAAAAAATAATTGACATAACTCCGCCTGGGAGAAGAAGTGAACCGGAGAAGATTTTTTTTGAAAAATCCAAGAAAAAACATTTTAAAAAGAAGTTTTCTTTTATTCTCTTAATAATATCAGTTTCAGTAGTTTTTTTGTTTTTTATAATTTGGCTTGCTTCTCCTCTCTATGCAAAATTGGAATTGGAAATTTCTCCATTGTTAGAGAATAGGACTTTTGAACAAGATATAGAGGTTAATATTGCCCAATCTTCTTCGGATATTCAAAATAAAATTATTCCGGGAAGATTTTTTGAAAAAGAAGAAACAAAAAAAGGAACATTTAAAACAACCGGTCGAGAAATTACGGGGGCAAAAAGCGAAGGGATTATCAGAGTTTATAATTCTACCAATCCAGTTCGGGAAATCACATTGAGGGCTTCCACGAGGTTCCTTTCTTCAGATGGCGGGAAAATTTTTCATTGTCCCAATAAAATATATTTGCCGGCAGCTCAAATTGTTAATGGCAAAGTTATTCCCAGTTATAAAGATGTGAGGGTTGTGGCCCAGGAAGAGGGGGATGATTACAATATCAGTCCTTCAAGATTTTCAGTTCCGGGCTTAGTTGGGAACTCTCTTTATTACAGCGTTTGGGCCGAATCGGAAGAGGCAATAACTGGGGGCTCCAAAAATGAGATAGAGGTAGTCAGTCGAGAAGATATAGATTTGTCTAAAGAGGGGCTAAGAGGCGACTTGCTGGATTTAGTCAAAGAATCTATGAAAAATGACCTTCCCGAAGGTTTCTCCTTAAATGAGGATTCCTTGTTGGTGGAAGAATTTGAAAGTTCTTGTTCTGAAGATGTCGGAGAAAATGTTTCGGAAATTAATTGTGAGGGGAGGATAAAAGTCAAAGGGTTAGCTTTTATTTTTTCAGATGTAAAGGAAATTGCAGTTAATTATATTAGAGGGAACATATCGGAAGAGGAAGATTTCAATATTGAAAATTTAAAAATAGAATTTTTTTCCAAAAACCTTCTTTCTTCTTCAGGGAAGGTAGTTCTCAATGCTAAAATAAATTTTGATTTATATAAAAAAATACCGGTGGAATCCATCGCTTTGAATATTAGGGGATTGTTAGAAAAAGAAATTAGAGATTTTATTCTTGAAAATTATTCTCAAGTGAAGGAAGCTAATCTTTCGTTCAAACCTTTTTGGGTTAGAAAAGCCCCAAAGGACATTAAGAAAATAAAAGTTAAATTGACATTTTAATCAAGATTTGCTAAGTTAGGTTTCATAGTAGATGAAAGACACTAAAGAAAAAATAAAAGGCCAGGTTATAGAGTCCCTACCTAGTCTTTTGTTTAAAGTTAAATTAGAGACAGGGGACGAAGTATTGGCTCATTTGGCAGGAAAGCTGAAGATTTACCGAATAAAAATTTTACCCGGGGATAAAGTTTTAGTTGAAGTGAGCGCTTATGATAAGAAGAGAGGAAGGATTGTTTATAGGTTAAAATAGGTTAAATACGATGAAAGTTAGACCATCAGTTAAAAAAATTTGTAAAGATTGTAAGATCGTTCGAAGAAAGGGTCGGGTTTATGTTATTTGCGAAAATCCTAAGCATAAACAAAGACAGGGGAAATAGCTTTTGCTTCGCAAAAGCAATAACTAATTACTAATTTCTAATATCTAATATCTAATTAAGAACAGAAGCTAATGAAAAAGTGACCAAAATTTTAGAAATTAGACATTCTGATATTAGACATTAATTAGAAATTAGTTTAATTAGAAATTAGAAATTTTAAAATTATATGCCAAGAATCGCTGGTATAGATATACCTGAAAAAAAACAAATTAAAGTAGGGCTAACTTATATTTTTGGAATAGGAGATTCTTTGGCTTTGAAAAGTTTGAAAGAAGCTGGTGTAGACCCCAATAAGAGAAGTAAGGACTTAACAGAGAAAGAGATAACCGACTTGAGAAAAATTATTGAAAAAGACCACAAGATAGAAGGTGATTTGAGGAGGGATATTATGGGTAATATAAAGCGGTTGAAAGAAATAAAATGCTGGCGAGGAATAAGGCATATAAAAAAACTTCCGGTTAGGGGGCAGAAAACGAAAAAGAATTCTAGGACAGTGAGGGGGAATGTAAGAAGAACAGTAGGGTCTGGGCGAAAAGCGGCTCCAGCACCAAAGTAAAATGATGCCCCAAGAGCGCAAGCCGAGTGTAACGAGACGTAGCGCGATTGGTTGGCAGAACTTTACCCAGCACTTATTTCTATGGAAATATTACAAGGGTTTTAACTTTATAAATCTGAACGATAATGTTAATCTCTATCTTGTGTTTCAGAAATAAGTGCTGGGTATAAGAATCTGTAACCCGTCTAACCCAGCACTTATTTGTACAGAAAAACAAATTTATAAAGTTAAAACATTTGTAATACTTTTATAGAAATAAGTGCTGGGTTAGGCGAAAACATCTTCTAATATGGGGAAGAAAAGAGTTGTTAAAAAAACAGAAAAGGAGATTTTATCTGAAAGGGAAAAAGTAGATAAAAGTTTCCGAAAAGAAATTTCTATTTCTCCAACCCAAAAATTTAGGGGTGGGAGGGTTTATATTTCTTCAACTTATAACAATACTATTATCACTTTAACTAATGAAAGTGGAGATGTTTTGGCTTCAAGAAGTGCTGGCGCTATTGGGTTTAAGGGAACAAAAAAAGGGACATCTTATGCGGCGTCAAAAGTTGCCCAAGCGGTAGCTCTTATTTGTGAAAAATTGAGAATAAAAAAAATTAGTATTTTTATTAAAGGAGTTGGAGGGGGGAGAAATACCGCCTTGAAATCGTTGGTGAGCCAGGGGTTAGAGATTGAGAGTATTCAAGATATAACGCCAATCCCTCATAATGGTTGCCGTCCCAAAAAACCAAGGAGAGTATAAAGTGTTTGGTCTAAAAATGCGAGGCGAAGCCGAAGAGTTTTTAGTAACCAAACCTTTACCCGCCCAAATTTTGCCGAAGGCAAAACTTAGACGGGTGTAAGAATCTGTAACACCTGCCAAACTTTTGCTCCGCAAAACTTCGGCAGACTAACATTTTCTAACATGAAAACCAATACTTGTAAAATTTGTCGAAGGACAGGGCAAAAACTTTTTCTCAAAGGAGAGAAATGTTATTCTGCCAAATGTCCTTTAATAAGAAAACCTTATCCGCCCGGTCAAAAGAAAAAGAAAAAAGGACGGAGTTTTTCCGAATACGGGAAAGAATTGATGGAAAAGCAAAAAATAAGAAACTGGTATGGTGTTTCCGAAAGACAATTCAAGAAATACATTAAAGATATTTTATCTAAAAAAGGGAAGGTAGAGGACGCTTCTTTAGACCTTATTCAAAAACTCGAGAAGAGATTAGATAATGTCGTTTTTAGGCTTGGGTTTGCTTCTTCGACAACTCAAGGCCGTCAAATTATTAGCCACAGCCATTTTTTGGTTAACGGGAGAACGGTTAATATCCCATCTTATCAAGTTAAAAAAGGGGATATAATTTCCTTAAAAGAGGGAAAAAGAAAAAAAGAGTTTTTCAAAAAAGTTCTTTTGACGATGAAAAAAGTTAATTTGCCATCTTGGCTTGAGATTGATAAAGAAAAAGTAACGGCTAAAGTTATAGGCGAACCATCTTTAAATGATTCCGAAATCCCGGTAAAAATTTCTTCTGTTTTTGAATTTTATTCACGTTAGAACCTTATAACTTGTAACTTAAAACTTGTAACCTGTAACTTGTAACTTGTAAAATTTAATTTCTACGTTTTACGCTACACACTACACGCTACATGTTTTACACAAATAAATATATGATACCTTTACCAGATTTACCAAAAATTGTCCAAAAAGAAAAAAATAAGGCAATAGTTGAAATAAAGCCACTTTACCCTGGCTACGGAGTTACTATGGGAAATAGTTATCGCCGAATCCTTTTATCTTCCCTTAAAGGGGCGGCGATTACTCAAGTTAAAATTAAAGGCGTTAATCATGAATTTTCAACTATTCCTGGTGTTATGGAAGATGTTTTTATGATTCTTCTTAACCTGAAGAAAATCAGATTTAAAAATTGGGGAGAAGGTCCCCAGACCGTTCTTCTCCATATTAAAGGGGAAAAGGAAGTGAAGGCCAAGGACTTTAAGCTAAATCCTCAAGTAGAGATATCTAACCCTGATAGCTATATCGCTACCTTAACAAGCAAGAAGGCGGAACTTCAGTTGGAGGTTAAGATAGAAGAAGGAATTGGTTATGTTTCAGTTGAAGAAATGGAAAAAGGGAAGGCCGAAGTGGGAGCAATTTTAATTGACGCTATTTTTTCTCCTGTAAGGAAAGTTAATTTTAAGGTGGAAAATGTTAGGGTTGGTAAGAAAACCGATTTTGAAAAACTAAATTTAGAAATTGAAACTGATGGGACTATTTCTCCGGAAGAAGCGTTTTCTCAGTCCACAGATATCTTATTAGAGCACATTTCCTTTTTTAAGAGTTTTAACAAGAAGAAAATAATTCCGGAACCTGAAAAAAAGGAAAAGACCAAAAAAGATGACCAAGAGAAAAAGAGCGGGGAAGATGATCCTAAAAAGATTAAAGTAGATGACCTAAAAATTTCGGAAAGGGTTAAAAAGACGTTAGAAAATGGTAAGTTAAAAACATTGGGAGGGATTGTCAAAAAATCGGAAAAGGATATTTTAGGACTTGAAGGGATGGGAGAAAAGGGAGTAAAGGAAATAAAAAAGATTTTAAAAAAGGTGAAGCTGGAATTAAAATAAAGTGATGCAAATCTGCAAATAATATGATACAAATCTACAAATTTAATGCTAATCTACAAATCTACAAATAAATTATTCGTGATTCGTAACATTCGTAATTCGTAGATTCGTGTTTATTCGTAGATTAGTATCGGGACAATTTGTTGTATGCGGAAAATGATAAATAAAAAAAAGTTTTCTCGAAAAGCTGACCAAAGGAAGGCGCTGTTTAGAAGTTTGAGCGCTCAACTTTTTTTACACGAAAAAATTAAAACAACCGAAGTAAAAGCGAAGGAGTTGAAAAGCCGAGCCGAGAAAATTTTAACTAGGGCTCGAAAAGGAGACTTGGCTTCAACTCGATATTTATTGAAATTCTTTTCTAAGACATTAACCAAGAAACTTATTGATGAGATTGCCCCTCGCTATAAGGGTAGAAATGGTGGATATACCCGGGTTATTAAATTGGGTCCTCGAAAATCAGATGGAGCCAAAATGGCGATAATAGAATTGGTTTAGGGCGTTTAGCATGTAACATGTAACATGTAATGTGTAACATGTAACATGTAACATGTAGCATGTAACGGACAACATTAATTTTAAATAATATTTTTCGTTTATGGAGTCAAAAACACACACAATTGACGCGACCGATAAACCATTAGGGAGATTAGCCAGTGATATTGCTATAATATTACAAGGCAAAAACAAACCGGACTACGAGCCCTATAAAGAGGGGAGTGATTTTGTTTCGGTTAAAAATATCAAAAATATAAAAGTGACTGGTAAGAAAATGAAAGAGAAAATCTATTACCATCACAGCGGATATCCCGGAGGACTTAAAGAAACTACTATGGAAAAGATTTTTAAAAGAAATCCCGGAGAAATTCTTAAAAAAGCAGTTTGGGGGATGTTGCCCAAGAATAAACTTCGGGCTAAAAGAATTAAAAGATTAAAAATAAGTTAGATTTTATGATTGAAAAAAAAACCAAAATTAAAGACGAAATAAAAAAAGAACAGGCAACAGCAACGGAGTTGTCATCTTCACCCATTTCTTCTGTGAGTTCAAGGGATAAGCAAGTAATTAAAAAAGGGGTTAAGTCAATTAATCCAAAGAAAAAGATTGAAGGGGGGATAAAAGAAAAAAAGACAGAAAAGGGGGAGAAGGGGGAAGATAAGAAGAAAAAAACCATTTCAAAGTATTTTGAGGCGGTGGGGAGAAGAAAAACTTCAACAGCGAGAGTTCGTCTTTTTACCAGCGCGCCACTTTCTTCAAAAGATGGCGAAGAGACCGTTCAAGTGAAGAAAGATATCTTGGTTAACAAAAAACCTTATAAATCCTATTTCCCGGATATTGCTTTTCAAAAAGAAATAGAAGCCCCTTTAAGAATACTAAATTGCTCTGATAAGTTTACAGTTTCTATTTTAGTCAAAGGAGGGGGATTGTCTTCTCAAGCTGGGGCTTGCCGACACGGTATTTCTAGGGTCTTAGTTTTGGTTAATCCTTATTTTAGAAAAAAAATAAAAAAAGCTGGTTTTTTGACCAGAGATCCTCGAATGAGAGAAAGAAAGAAATTCGGTCTTAAGAGAGCAAGAAAAGCCCCACAATGGTCAAAGAGGTAAGTGTGATACCAATCTACGAATGAATACGAATCTACGAATTACGAATGCTACGAATCAACACGATACCAATCTACGAATAAACACGAATCTACGAATTACGAATGCTACGAATGCTACGAATGTTACGAATTACACGATACCAATCTACTAATGCATACTAACGATGTGAGTAGAAGGGGAAACTTGGGTTCGGCGAAAACATCTTCTAATATGTTAAGGGAGCTTATTGATAAATTTTATTTGGAACAGGAAAGAAATAGAGAAAGGTTTCATTTTTATGTTACCGATGCCGGCAAATGTGAGCGGGCGGTTTTTTTTAAATTTAAAAATCTTCCCGAGAAAAGATTAGACGCACGAATATTAAGAGTTTTTGAGCAGGGGGATTATTTCCATCGGACTCTCACTAATACCTTGATTAGGTTGGGGATTGTGGTAGCAGCCGAAATAAAAATCCCTCCCCAAGAAATGATTTCGGGAAGAGCCGATGCTATTTTAAGTATCGATAGTGAGCTTTTTGTTTTAGACATTAAAAGTATAAATAGTATGTCTTTTCGGAAGTTAGAACAGCCAAAAGAAGAGAATATTTATCAAATTCAACTTTATCTTCATTATTTTAATATTAAAAAAGGGATTCTTTTATATGTGGACAAGGACAGACAAGAATTAAGGGAATTCGTAATAAAATATAATTTGAATCTTTGTAAAAAACTTTTAATTAATTTCAAGTCCCTCCAAAATAAAATTAATTCTAATATTATTCCCTCTATTATTTCCGATTATCCTCGTAATTGGCAGTGCCGGTATTGTCCTTTTCGTTCTATTTGCAAAATAGCTGGGAAAAAAGAAATGAAGTGGCAGGATTTTAAAGAGAAAATAAAAAAAGAAGATTAAAATAAAAAGTAAAAATAAAATATTATTATGCTTTTTGTGAGCATAATTTTTTGTTTTTATTTCCTTTTTTATCTTAGCTTACGAACCTTCGCAGAGCGAAGGTGAGTAGAAAAGATTTTTTTCAAAAATCTTTGATTACGAAGTCTGCGAACAAAGTGAGCAGGCGAGTGGAAATGAACACGAAGTGTTCATTGAGCGTAAAGCAAAAACTTGATGTTTCGCGATGAAAACTATGTTTTCATCTTAGCTCTACATTCGGCTTCGCCTCACTTGAGCAGGCGATGAATGCTTCGCTTCATCTACAAGCGAATGAAGTGAGCGAGTTAAGCGATGAGAGTTTTGCTCTCATCTTTATTCGCCCACTTTGTGGGCTCATAGATGAGGGTAATCCCTCATCGCCTTATCTTTGCCTTTGTAAAGCAAAGGATTGATGGCGATGAATGCTTCGCTTCATCTACAAGCGAATGAAGTGAGCTTGTAAAGATGAGGGTAATCCCTCATCGCCTTATCTTTGCCTTTGTAAAGCAAAAACTCGATTCTTGATAATAGTTTATTTTTGGGTTAAAGTATGGTAATAATGGATTTAAGAAAAAGATAGATAATTAGCTTTTAGTTTTTAATTTTAAATATGTTTGTCACAAAAATTGCCATAGATCTGGGGACATGTAACTCGCTGGTTTTTATTCCCAAAAAAGGGATAATTTTACAAGAGCCATCTGTAGTTGCCTTGTCTGAACCGGAAAAGAAGATTTTGGCTGTTGGAGAAGAGGCCAAATTAATGATTGGGAGAACACCGGAAACGATAAAAGTTTATCGTCCTTTGAAAGATGGGGTTATAGCCGATTACCGAGTTACTCAAGCAATGATTAAGCATTTTATTACTAAAGCCCAAAAGGGATTTAATCCATTTAAGCCTGATTTAGTCATCTCCGTGCCGGCCGGAGCAACATCAACTGAAAGAAGGGCGGTTATTGAGGCGGCCTTAACTTCGGGAGCCAAAAGGGCTTTCGTGGCCAAAGAGCCGATATTGGCGGCTATAGGAGCGGGGATACCTATTCATTCCAGCCAAGGAAATATGGTTATTGATATCGGCGGGGGGACATCGGAAATTGCGGTTATTTCTTTAGGGGGGATTGTAACATCTTCTTCGGTTAGAGTAGGTGGGGATAAAATGGATACAGCTATTTCCGAATATGTTAAGAAGAAATATAATTTAGTTATCGGCACTCAATCAGCCGAAGAGATAAAAATAAAGATTGGGACAGCTATCCCTCAAAAAAAGGAAAATTTTATTGAAGTGAAGGGAAGAGATATAATTTCCGGATTACCCAGAAGTGTCAAAATTTATTCTAACGAATTAGTCGGAGCCCTGAAAGAGGTCTTAGAAGAAATTATAGAGGCAATCAAGCAAGTTCTAAGAAAAACCCCACCGGAACTTGCAGCTGATATTATGGACAAGGGGATGATTATGACCGGTGGTGGCTCTTTATTAAGGAATATTGAACAATTGATATCTAAAACAATTGCTGTTCCTTGTTTTATCGGGGAGGCCCCTTTATTTTGTGTTATTAAGGGGGTAGGGGTGGTCTTGGAAAACTTGGATTTCTATAAGAAAAGCTTAACAACTAAAAAATAATAGCGATACTAATCTACGAATAAACACGAATCTACGAATTACGAATGCTACGAATTAACACGATACCAAATTCGTAGATTTGTAGATTAGCATTAGATTCGTAGATTTGTATCATACTATTCGTAATTATGAAAATGGAGAATATAAAGCAATGGGATATTTTGAAAAACTTAGCTCAAAGGGGAACGATTCCTCAAGGCATAATTTTTTCCGGTGAGAAATTTTTAGGAAAGAAAAAAATGGCCTTGGACTTTGTAAAACTTTTAAATTGCCAAGAAAAAGATTTTTCTAAAAGACCTTGTCAGAAATGTTTGCCTTGTAAATTAATTGAAAAAGAAAATTATCCTGATTTTATTTTGATAACTCCGAATAAGGGAGATATCCAGATTTCTCAAATAAGGGATTTGCAATCAAATCTAAATATTACTCCACAACTATCCAATTTTAAAGCGGTTATTATTGATAAAGCGGAAAGATTGAACAAGCAGTCCCAGAATTGTCTTTTAAAAATATTGGAGGAACCAAAAGGAAAAGTTCTTTTGATTTTCATAACATCTTGTCTGAAAAGTTTATTAGATACGGTTCGTTCGAGATGCCAAGTTCTAAGATTTTATCCAACCGTATTTTCTTTGGGTGATAAGGAAAAACTCCAAGAGATAGAGAGGGTGGTTAATTTGGAAATTGAACAAAAAATTTCTTTTTGTAAAAACTTTTTTGATGAAAAAAACTCTTTTGAGGGGGTAGATGAATTCTTGGTTACTTTTGAAAATTATTTTCGGGGGGTTATTATGAAAAAAATAAAAATGGATAATGAACTTTTGAATTTCTTATCTTTAGAAATAGTGGAGAACTATTCTTTTTCCGACATTACCAAGACAATCAATATGGTGGAGGAATTAAGGGTTTTGATTAACACTACCAATGTCAATCAAAAATTGGCATTAGAAAACTTGATGGTTAATATCTGCTCGTGAGGGTGAGGCGAAGCCAAAGCCCGATTGGCTAATTAATGTTAACTCCGCCAAACCCAGCACTTATTTATACGGAAGTATTACAAAGATTTTAATTTTATAAATTTGTTTTTCTGTATAAATAAGTGCTGGGTATAAGAATCTGTAATCTGCCAAACCCAGCACTTATTTCTATAAAAGTATTACAAATGTTTTAACTTTATAAATTTGTTTTTCTGTACAAATAAGTGCTGGGTTCGGCGGAAACATCTTCTAATATGTCTTATCAAGAAATTATTGACAATATAAAACCTCAAATTGAGAAATCCTTAGATTTTTTTAAGGGGCAATTATTAGAAATAAGAGTCGGGAAGCCACCAGTTGCCTTGTTAGAAGAAATTAAGGTAGATTGTTTTGGTTCGGTTTTACCCTTGAAACAATTAGGGATTGTTTCAGTTTCTCCCTTAAGGGGAATGTCAATTCAACTTTGGGATAAAAGCTATGTTGAGGGGGTTATTAAGTCCATTGAAGAGAGAAAATTGGGAATGGGGATTAGGATAGAAGGAAATACTATTTATCTTTCGGCACCCTCTCTAACAGAGGACTCTAAAAAGAACTTAATTAAAATTTTGAACGAAAAGAAAGAAAATATTTTTCAAGTTATTAGAAGATTGCGTGATAAGGCATGGAAGGATATGCAAGACGGTTTTCAAAAAAAAGAGATTAGTGAAGACGATAAGTTTCGGGGGAAAGAGAAATTAGAGGACTTAATTAAGGACTATAAGGATAAAATAAAAAACTTAGTTGAAAATAAAGAAAAAGAAATAGCGGGGTAAAAAGCTTTGCTCTGTCTAACCCAGCACTTATTTATACAGAAAAACAAAATAGGGGTTAACATTATCATTTAGTTTTATAAAGTTAAAACCCTTGTAATATTTTCATATAAATAAGTGCTGGGTATAAGAATCTGTAATCCGCTTAACTTTTTACGGAGTAAAAACTTAAGCGGAAACATCTTCTAATATGTTTTTAACAATTTTAATCGTTATTATATCTTTGGTTTTATTACTAACTATTCATGAGTTTGGTCATTTTATTCTTGCTAAAAAGTTTGGCGTGGAGGTAGAAGAGTTTGGCATTGGTTACCCTCCTCGTCTTTTCGGGAAGAAAATTGGAGAGACCTTTTATTCACTAAATCTTCTTCCATTTGGCGCTTTTGTCAAGATAAAGGGAGAAGAAGGTCAAATTGAAGATTCAAGAAGTTTCCCCGAAAAACCGATTTGGCAAAGGGCCCTGATAGTTTTGGGGGGAGTCGTTTCCTTTTGGATCGTGGCTTTTATTATTTTCAGTTTGATTTCCGGGGTTTGGGGGTTACCAACTGCCGTTTCTGATGATTTTCCCGGAGAATCAAATGTTCAAATTGTTGGAGTATCAAAGGACTCTCCTGCCTTAAAAGCTGATTTAAAAATGGGGGATATTATCAGAGAATTAAAAATTGAAAATGAAAAATTGGGAATAAGCAAAATCAAAGAAATTCAGGAGTTTAGCGAGACCCATAAAGGAGAGGAAATCGTTCTAACTATTCAAAGGGGAGGGGAAATTTCCGAAGTTTCTTTAATCCCGCGAGTTTCTTCGCCAGAAGATGAAGGGGCGATTGGGGTTGCTTTGGTTAGAGTGAGTAAGGTTAAATACTCTTGGTCTAAGTCATTATATATAGGAGCGGTAGTAACTTATCAGAAAACGATTCAAATCCCAATTGTTTTAGGCGGTGTTTTTCGAAACTTTTTAAAAGGAGAAAAGACCGAAGGAGTAGAGCTTATGGGTCCAATAGGAGTAGTTGATGTAATGGGGCAGGCGCTAAATACGGGGGTGGATAGTTTCTTGATTTTAGTGGCGATGATTGCCGTTTGGCTGGCTTTATTTAATATTTTACCGATTCCAGCTTTAGACGGAGGGAAACTTCTATTCTTAATTATTGAAGGGATACGCAAGAAACCTATTTCTCAAAAAATAGAACAGGGCATTACCATTTTTTGTTTTGTCTGTTTGCTTGTTTTGATGTTTGTCGTAACAATAAAAGATGTTTTAAACCTGTTATAATATTCTATAAAAATATTTTATTTATTTCTTGGTCTATGGAGAAAAATTTTGAAAAAGAACAACTTGTTAAAAAATCAGAGGATTTTCCTAAATGGTACACCGAGGTAATACTTCGGTCGGGGCTTGCTGATTATGCTCCAGTTAAGGGGTGCCAAGTTATAAGACCTTATGGCTACGCTATTTGGGAAAATATTAAAAATGTTTTAGACAAGATGATTAAGGATGCCGGGGTAAAAAACGCTTATTTCCCTCTCTTTATTCCCGAAAAGTTTTTAAAAAAAGAGAAAGAACATATTAAGGGTTTTTCGCCTGAATTAGCGGTGGTGACAATTGGGGGAGGGAAAGAATTGGAAGAAAAACTTATTGTGAGACCTACCTCCGAAACGATTATCTACGATATGTATAGCAAATGGATAAAGTCATGGAGGGACTTGCCAGTTTTAATTAATCAATGGGCCAATGTTGTCAGGTGGGAAAAAAGGCCCCGATTATTTTTAAGAACAACTGAATTTTTATGGCAGGAGGGGCATACGGTTCATGAGACCCACGAAGAAGCGATAGAGGAAGCGAAGCGAGCTCTTAGGGATTATGTTAAGCTTTATCGGGAATTTTTTGCTATTGACGGGATTTGGGGAATAAAAAGCGAATCGGAAAAATTTCCCGGAGCTCAAGCAACATATACTTATGAAATGTTGATGCCTTCAGGCATTGCTCTTCAAGGATGTACTTCCCATGATTTAGGGCAAAATTTCTCTAAGGTCTTTGGAATTAAGTTTCAAGACCGAAACGGGAAAGAGCAAATACCTTGGCAAACAAGCTGGGGGTTGTCCACTAGAAGCATAGGGGCATTTATAATGGCCCATGGTGACGATTCAGGTCTTATTATCCCTCCTAAGTTGGCTCCTATCCAAGTTGTCATAATCCCTATTTTTCAGGGGAAGGATAATAGTAATGAAAGTTTGATTAAAAAGGTGGAGGAAATCAAAAGAGATTTAGGCGATTTTAAGGTTGAGATTGATAAGAGAAAAGAGTATTCTGTGGGGTGGAAGTTTAACGAGTGGGAATTGAAAGGTGTTCCTTTACGAATAGAAATCGGCGAAAAAGAAATCAAAAAAAATAAAGCCACTTTTGTCAGAAGGGATAATGGGGAGAAGAGAGAGGTTGCCTTTAGAGAATTGGCTCTCGAAGTCGGGAAAGAGTTAGAATCTATTCAAGATAATTTATTCGAGAAAAGCAGACAGAATCTTCAAAGGCAAATTAAAGAGGTTTCAGATTATAAAACCTTTAAGAAAATAATGAAAGAGGAAAAAGGTTTTATAAAGGCCTTTTGGTGTGGGGGGGCTGAATGTGAATCAAAAATAAAAAAGGAAACAAAAGCAACGATTAGGTGTCTGCCGTTTGACGCGCCGGAAGAAAATGGGGAATGTGTTTTCTGTCGGAAAAAATCTCGAGAGAAATGGATTTTTGGTCAGGCCTATTAAGTCATTAAAAGGAGAATATAATCTAATTAACAATGTTTAACAAACTTTTATCATATTTTAGCGAAGATATTGCCATCGATTTGGGAACGGCCTACTCTTTGATTTATGTTCGGGGGAGGGGAATTGTCATAAACGAACCATCGGTAGTGGCTATTAATGAAAAGACAGGTCAGATTTTGGCAGTGGGAGAAGAGGCAAAAAAAATGGTTGGCAAGACCCCCTCTTATATTAAAGCGATTAGACCTCTTCAGCGAGGAGTGGTTTCGGACTTTGAAGTAACCGAACAAATGATAAAATATTTTATTGATAAGGCCCATAAAAATAAATTTATTTCTTTGTCCTGGCCAAGAGTAATTATTGGTGTTCCTTCCGGAGTAACCGAAGTTGAAAAAAAAGCGGTTGAAGACGCGGCTAAAGGAGCCGGAGCCAGAGAGGTTTATTTGATAGACGAGCCGGTAGCGGCCGCTATTGGCGCCCGACTTCCTATTCAAGAGGCGAGGGGGAACTTTATAATTGATATTGGTGGAGGGACATCGGAAATTGCGGTTATATCTCTTGGGGGAGTGGTTTGTTCAAAAAGCTTAAAAATTGCCGGCGACCAGCTTAATCAGGATATTATTAATTATGTTCAGGAGAATTATAAACTTCTAATCGGCGAGAGGTCTGCCGAGGAAGCGAAAATTATTATTGGCCAAGCAGTACCCTCAAAAGAAAAAAAAATAATTTCTTTAAGAGGGAGAAATTTAATAACCGGTCTTCCTGAAGAAATTCAAGTAACTTCCGAAGATATTCGGAAAGCGATGGCAAAGTCCTTAAATCAGATAATTGAAGCCATAAAGTTGACGATAGAAGAGACTCCGCCCGAACTTTTAGCTGACATAATGCAGGATGGAATTTATTTTGTCGGAGGAGGTTCTCTCTTAAAAGGAATGGATAAATTAATCAGTCAAGCGACAGGAATGGCGGTGAGAATTATTGAAGACCCTTTGACAGCGGTTGTCAGGGGCGGGGGGATTGTCTTGGAAGGGCTTGATGAATTAAGAGGTGTTTTAACCGACACCAGCACGGGAGAAATTATTAAGTAAAATAGTTTTCAGCCACGAAAGTTTAATTTTCATAGTTTGATTTTTTGCCGTGACAATATAAGGATGTCGCGGATTTTTTATTGGTTTAATTTTAAAAAGTAAGGGGAAATATTACACTTTAGGACGATCGTCCTAAAACGATACAAAATAAAATATTATTTTGGAGTGTTTGTTATCAATACAAAATTATATTTTCTAAAAGGTTTTTTCTTGATTGAAGGGCTATTTTAAGTTAAACTATGATTGAGTTTATCAGAGGTTGAGTTTATTAGAGATTAGGTCGATTAGGTCAATTTTATTCTTATGGTTTCAAAAGAAGAAGTAAAACATATTGCCAAATTGGCTCGGCTTGGGTTATCAGAAAAAGAAATAGAGAAAATGGGCAAAGAATTGTCCCAGATTTTGGATTATGTTAATTTATTAGATGAATTAGATGTTTCTGAAACCGAATCGGTTTTTGAACCCAACAGTTTAAATAATATAATGAGAGAAGATAAAACTGGAAAGGGGGGCGACCCCAAAAAGATAATTGAACAGTTCCCAGAGAAAAAAGGGGATTTTGCCAAAGTAAAAGAGATATTGAACTAATTTAATTTTATCTTAAAAATGAAAATACAGGGCTTAACAATCAAAGATATTCAAAGAGGACTAAAGGAAAAAAAGTTTTCTGCTGTTGAGTTAGCCGAAAAGTATTTGGGGAAAATAAAATCCGAAGATAAAAAGATAGGGGCCTTTTTAAATATCTCCCGGGATTTAGCTTTATCTCAAGCTAAAGAAGTGGACGATTTAATTTCAAAAGGGGAAGAGATTCCTTTAATAGGTGGCGTGCCGATGGCGATAAAGGATAATATCTTAATAGAGGGGTTGAAATGCACAGCCGGTTCAAAGATATTAGAAAATTATAAAGCGGTTTTTGACGCTACCTGTATTAAAAAACTAAAAAAAAGCAAGGTTTTATTTTTAGGAAAAACGAATTTAGATGAGTTCGCTATGGGGTCTTCAACGGAGAACTCCGCTTTTCAAAAAACATTTAATCCTCATGATTTAAACCGGGTTCCTGGTGGCTCCTCTGGTGGCTCGGCGGCGGCGGTCGCTTCCGATGAATGCTGTTGCGCTCTCGGGTCTGATACGGGTGGTTCAATCCGTCAGCCGGCTTCTTTTTGCGGTGTGGTTGGTTTAAAACCGACTTACGGGGCGGTTTCTCGCTATGGTTTAATCGCTTTTGCTTCTTCCTTAGACCAAATAGGTCCTCTTGCCAAAAATGTGGAAGATTGCGAAATTATTTTTGATGTTATTAAAGGAAAAGACCCACTCGACTCAACTTCGGTTGAATCGAAGTTTCCAATTCCTAATTTTCAACTTTCAAAGTTGAGGATTGGTATTCCTAAAGAATATTTTGGGAAGGGGATAAGTAAAGAAGTCAAAGTGGAAGTAGAAAAGGTAATTAAAAAAATAGAAAAAGAAGGAGTAAAAATTGAAGAAGTTTCTTTGCCTCATACCAAATATGCCATTGCTTGTTATTATATTATTGCTACATCGGAGGCAAGTGCTAATTTGGCACGATATGATGGGATAAAATATGGGTTAAAAAAAATTAAATCTGATAATTCAGTTCTTTTAGATGATTATTTGGAAACAAGAAACGAGGGTTTTGGCTCGGAAGTCAAAAGAAGAATTATGTTAGGGACATATTCTTTGTCATCAGGTTATTATGACGCTTATTATTTGAAGGCTCAAAAAGCAAAAGATTTAATCAAAAAGGATTTTGAAGAGGTCTTTCAAAAGGTTGACCTTATTTTTACGCCGGTTTCTCCTGTTTTGCCCTTTAAAATGGGAGAAAAAGTAAAAGACCCTCTTGAGATGTATCTTTCTGATATTTTAACGGTCTCGGTCAATTTGGCTGGATTGCCGGCTCTTTCTTTACCTTGTGGCGAGGTTGATAACTTGCCTGTTGGGCTTCAAATTATCGGCAGGCCTTTTCGGGAATCAGAAATTTTCAGGGCTGGAAAAATAGTTGAAAGTTTAGTAAGATAAAACTAAATGAATTATTATCCGGAAGTAAATGAATATTCGGAACTTTGGGGCAAGATTAAAGAGATTTTTAATTATTTAATTTCTCCTCAATTACAGAAAAGCGTTTTTCCTTTGAAAATAGTTTTTATTATTATTTCCGCCTCTTTTTTATTTTTAATTATTTATTTTCTTTGCAAGAGTAGTTTATTATATTGGATTAGTCCAGTTAGACCTGTTAAAAAAACAAAGAAAAAGAGTTGATTTTGAGAGGAGTTGATATAGAATAGAAAATTATCGCGGGGTAGAGAAGAGGTATCTCGCCAGGCCCATAACCTGGAAATCGCTGGTTCGATTCCAGCCCCCGCAACTATCCTTCGCTAAAGCTACGGAATAGCAAGCAAAGTGATACGGGGTTTTAGTAAAGTATATTAAAGTGATACGAAGCTTTAGCGAAGTACACCAGCCCCCGCAACATTGATTTTATCTAAATCTATGATTTAGGTAAAAAATCAATGCCTGCCTAAATTTTGCAGAGCAAAATTTAGGCGGGCGTAAGAACAAGTAAATTTGCTGTAGCTCATTAACTTGTTCTAACGCCGGTGTAGCTCAGGGGTTAGAGCAGTGGAATCATAATCCACGTGTCGGGGGTCCGAATCCCTCCACCGGCACAAAAGATTAGGATAACTTAGTTAATCGCTGGTAGGGGGGTTGGTAACGCGATGTTCAACTCCCTCATCAATCTTCGCTTCACGAAGATTGATAGAAAAGATTTTTTGAAAAAAAATCTTTGACCATCTCTTCGCTTCACGAAGATTGATAGAAAAGATTTTTTAAAAAAAATCTTTGACCATCTCTTCGCTTCACGAAGATTGATAGAAAAGATTTTTTAAAAAAAATCTTTGAACACCGGCACATAAGAACGACTAAATTCAAATTGTTCATTAAGTCGTTCTAATGCAGTCGTAGCTTAGCTGGTTCAAAGCGCCGCCCTGTCACGGCGGAGATCGTGGGTTCAAATCCCATCGGCTGCGCTTTTTTATTATTTTTTTTATTTCCTCTTTCCCTTTTTTCTTTTTTCCATTTTATCAATCGGGTTCGTTTCTGGACGATCGTCCCAGAATGAACCTTTTATATTTTCTTTTCTTCGTGTAAAAAACAGGTGCGTTTCTGGACGATCGCACCAAACGAACAAAGTGAGCGAGTTAAGCGATGAGAGCTTTGCTCTCATCTTTATTCGCCCACTTTGTGGACTCACAGATGAGGGTAATCCCTCATCGCCTTCAAAACGCACCTTTTTTCTTTTATTCTTTTCCCCCTTTTTTTCCCTTTTTTGCCTATATTTATCTATTTATTTATTTTATAACAAATCCTGACGATCGGCGATATTTGTTATAAAATGTTTCTTTTGCCTTATCCTGTCCGTCTTTATGTTTGGGTTCGTTTCTGGACGATCGTCCTAGAATGAACCTTTTATATTTTCTTTTCTTCGTGTAAAAAAACAGGTTCGTTTCTGGACGATCGTCCCAGAATGAACCTTTTATATTTTCTTTTCTTCGTGTAAAAAACAGGTGCGTTTCTGGACGATCGCACCAAACGAACAAAGTGAGCGAGTTAAGCGATGAGAGCTTTGCTCTCATCTTTATTCGCCCACTTTGTGGACTCACAGATGAGGGTAATCCCTCATCGCCTGCGACAAGCATAGCGAGGAGCAAAGATGAGGGTAATCCCTCATCGCCTTCAAAACGCACCTTTTTTCTTTTTCTATTATTTTTTATTTATTCCACTTATCTGCTCTAACATTCCAACATTCCAACACTTACTCACTTACCCACTTACTCACTTATCCACTTGTCCACTTACTCACTTGTCCACTTACTCACTTTTACACTTTTACACTTTTTCCTTCCTTCCTTTGTGTTGTTTTTCGGAAGGATTTTGTTAAAATAAAAATGTATGTTGTTTTCTTACAATTGGTTAAAGGATTATATCAAGGGAGAATTACCAATTCCCAAAAGATTAGCCGAGCTTTTAAGTGGGCATAGTTTTGAGGTAGAGAAAATTGAAAAAAGAAATGAGGACTGGGTTATGGATATTGATGTTTTACCAAATCGTGCTTGTGATTGTTTGTCTCATATCGGCGTAGCCAGAGAATCCGCTATTGTTTCCGGTCAGAAATTTTGTCTTCCTCTTTGTCCGATAAAAAAGAATAAGGAAGAGAGAGTAAAAAACGAAATTAAATTGAAGGTAGAGGATAAAAATGATTGCCCCCGTTATACTGGGAGGGTAATTTCCAATATCAAAGTTAAGGACTCTCCTTTTTGGATTCAAAAAAGATTAAAGTCCTGCGGGCTTCAACCTATAAATAGTATTGTTGATATTACAAATTATGTGATGTTAGAAACTGGCCAGCCCCTTCACGCTTTTGACCTTGATAAAATGGGACAAGAAATAATTGTTAGGAGGGCGAGGAAGGGGGAAGAAATAAAAGCTCTTGGGGGAGAGGTTTATAAATTAGACGAGGATATTTTAGTAATAGCCGATGAAAAAGAGCCATTAGCTATTGCCGGAATCAAGGGAGGGGAGAAAGCGGAGATTGACTCCCAAACAAAAAGAATACTTATAGAAGCGGCCAATTTTAATCCTAAACTCATTAGAAGAACCTCTAAAAAAATAAAACTAAAAACAGACGCCTCTTGGCGCTTTGAAAATGGGATTGACCCTAATTTGGCCGATTGGACCCAAGAAAGAGTTTCCTCGCTAGTTCAGGGAATAAGCGGAGGAGATGTTTCTCGGAAGACTATAGATTTTTATCCTAAAAAAACGACTGAAAGAAAAATTAAACTAAATTTGAATTATGTTGAAAAATTATTAGGGCGAAAAGTTCTCGGGAAAGAAATAAAAAACGCTCTTGAAAAATTAGGGTTTGAAGTTAAGGGGAAATTATCTGAGGAAATAGAGATAAAAGTTCCCACCCGAAGATTAGATGTCTCTCTCCAAGAGGATTTAATTGAGGAAATAGGAAGGATTTTGGATTATCAGAATATTATTCCGAGTTATCCTTATTCACCATTATTTTCTCCTTCAAAAAATAAAGAAATATTCTGGCAAAAAATTTGTCAGGATATTTTAAAAGAATTAGGTTTTTTTGAGGTCTATAATTATTCCTTTATTGGGGAGAAAGAAAAAGAGGTTTTCGAATTAGATGAGAAAAAATTGGTAGAATTGGAAAATCCGATTAGTTCTCTTAATAGGTATCTTCGTCCTAATTTATTGATTAAGCTGGTAAAAAATGTTGAAGAAAATCTAAAAAACTTTGAAGAAATAAAGATTTTTGAATTAGGCGATGTCTTTGAAAAAAGACAATTAAAAAATAAAAAAGAAGAAATAAAAGAAAGAAAAATGCTTAGCGGGTTAATCGCCAGAAAAAAAACAAATTCTGAAGATTTTTATGAATTAAAAGGTGTCGTGGACTTTCTTCTCAATAAGTTGGCCATCAGCAATATTCTTTATGACGATTTCCAATCAACTTCAGAGTTCTCCAGTCCAAACTTTTGGAATATTCAAAAATGCGCCGAAATAAAAGCTGGGAAGGAGGGGATTGGTTTCTTGGGAGAAATTAATTCGGCTATACTGAAAAAAATAGATATTAAGGAAAAAATTTTTCTTTTCAATCTTAATTTTGAAAAAATTTCTAAAATTGCTTCCGAAGAACAAGAATATAATCCAATATCTCCTTATCCGCCAGCGGTTAGGGATTTAGCCATTTTGGTTTCTCATAATACAAAGATAGTTGATATCTTGGATAAAATAAACAACATCGGAAAAGGTTTAGTTAAAGATGTTGAACTTTTTGATATTTATGAAGGAAAAGAAATTCCCAAAGGCAAAAAGAATCTTGCCTTTCATATAATTTATCAATCGGGGAAGAAAACATTAACATCCGAAGAAGTTGACAATATCCATCAAAGAATTGTCAATGAATTGGAGAAAAAAGCAGATTGGAAAGTCAGAGGGGTTGACAAATAAAATGGTTATGCTACAATGTAAATATAATTGAAGTTCTTTGAAAACAAAAAAGAATAAGTTTGCTTAAGGAGGAAAAAACACGACGTTTAGTCAAGGATGTGCAAGTACGCCAGGACCTTACTGGGTATAAGCCACCAAAAAATCTTCCTCAAAGAGTAAATTTTATCTTAGAGTTCGCTTTTGAAAATTATTATTTCGCCGGCGTGAAATGCGCAGTCCCGGATTAGAAAGGTCCGGTATCAAGAGAAAGCATTTTCTGCCATTTTCAAAGAGCGAATTCGAAAAGAAGTTCGTTCAATGTTTCGGAAATCGAGTCGAGGTCTAACGGTGGATTCAGCGAGTCAAAAACTCAAGCCACAAGGACTAATCTGGCTCGGAAAAAATATTTCTGTCATATTGAAACGAACTCAAGAAAAGTTCGGCACCTGCGATTCAGGGGGTTATCCTACCTAGAAAGTCGGGTGAGCGAACTCCCAGAAGGAGGGACGAATTGGCTGATTTGCTAGTTCGCCATCTTCATACGATCGATCCGTTTCTTCAGAGAGAAGAAGCGTAAGGGGAGGGTAACAGGTTTGGTCAACGACATTTTTAGTCAACGACAGTTACCCTCCCTTTTTTGTTAGATTAAAAATAGATTTCTTTCTTGTTTTTTGGCGATATTTTGTTAAAATTAATAATGAAGATTGTTTAATTGCTCTACTGAAATTAATAAATAATAAAAAAATGATTAAAGAAGAAGAATATAGTGCCAAAGATATTTATGTCCTTAAAGGGCTTGAGCCGGTCAGAAAAAGACCGGGGATGTATATTGGTTCCACGGGCCCCGAGGGACTTCACCATTTGGTTTGGGAAGTTTTAGATAATGGTATTGATGAAGCGATGGCCGGTTTTGCCAACGAAATAGAAATCACTCTTTTATCAGATAACAGAATTAAATGCGAGGATAATGGCCGGGGGATACCGGTTGATAGGCACCCTCAAACCGGAAAATCGGCGTTGGAAACGGTTATGACGACTTTGCATGCCGGGGCTAAGTTCGGTGGGAAGGCCTATCAGGTAGCCGGGGGATTGCATGGAGTTGGGGTCTCTGTTGTTTGTGCTTTAAGTAATTACTTGAGAGCTGAAGTTTGTCGGGATGGAGCGAAATATGCTCAAGAATATTCTCGAGGCAAAGTAAAGACGAAAATAAAAAAAATAGGAAGTTGTAATAAAAGGGGAACAACGATAATTTTTGAGCCCGATTCTACCATATTTAAAAATGTAAAATTTGATTTTAAAAAGATTGTAAATCATATTCGTCAACAGGCCTATTTAAGTTTTGGTGTCAAATTAAAAGTTCGCGACGAAAGAACTTTTCCTAATTTTGATTATAATTTTTACTTTGAAGGTGGTTTGACTTCCTATGTTAAATACCTAATTAACGATTCCGAACCTCGCCACGAACATATTTTTTATACCTGTAAGAAAAAAGATGAAATTTTGGTAGAAGCCGCTTTTCAATATACAAAAGAGATGGAGTGTTTTGAGGAAAGTTTTGCCAATAATATTTTTACTGGCGAAGGGGGAACCCATCTCACCGGTTTTAGAGGGGCGTTGACTAGAACCTTGAATGATTATGCTCGGAAAAATGGTTTCTTGAAAGAGAAGGATGAAAATCTCACGGGGAATGATGTTCGGGAAGGGTTGACTTCGGTCGTTTCCGTTAAAATAAAAGAACCTCAATTTGAGGGGCAAACGAAAGCTAAATTAGGGAATCCTGAAGCAAAGTCCGTTGTTGAAGCCGTTGTTTTAGAAGGCCTATCTGAATTCTTGGAGAAAAACCCTCAAGACGCCAAGTCCATAATTGAAAATTGTTTTTTGGCAGCTCGGGCAAGAAGAGCCGCCAAAGTGGCGAGGACAACCGTTTTGCGAAAAGGGATTTTAGAGGGGTTGACTTTACCGGGTAAATTAGCCGATTGTTCCTCAAAGGACCCGTCCGAATCGGAAATTTATATAGTTGAGGGAGACAGCGCCGGAGGGTGTTTTGCCGGCGATACGAAAATTAGTTTAGTAAATGGCAAAGATGTTTCTTTTAAGGAGTTAATTAAGGAAGAAAAAGAAGGCAAGAAAAATTATTGTTATACCATAAAAGAAAATGGAGAGATTGGAGTTGAATTAATAAAAAATGCTCGGAAAACCAAGAAAAAGGTGAAAGTTGTTAAATTGATATTGGACAATGATGAAGAAATAACCTGTACTCCCGACCATAAGTTTATGTTAAGAAATGGGGGGTATAAAAAAGCAGAAGACCTTACTGTAAAAGATTCATTGATGCCACTCTATCGTAAAAAACAAGAGCGGGAATTAAGAAATGACAAGAGCATTTTAAAATATGAGACAATTTGCCATAGATTTTTTGATAGTGATAAAGAAAAATTAAAAAGTGCTGTGTTAAATTATAATCATCGTATCAAAAAAATAGTCAAAGTTTCTCAAAAAATAGATGTTTACGATATAGAAGTAGAGAGGACTCATAATTTTGCTTTGGCTTCTGGTGTCTTTGTCCATAATAGTGGGAAAATGGCGAGAGACAGGAGATTTCAAGCGATATTGCCCCTTAAAGGAAAAATTTTAAATGTAGAAAGAGCACGCCTTGATAAGATATTAACTTTCAACGAAGTTAAGGCGTTAATTATTGCTTTAGGAACAGCCATCGCCCAGGACTTTGATATAAGTCGCCTAAGATACCAAAGAATTATAATAATGACCGATGCAGATGTTGATGGGGCGCATATTCGAACATTACTTTTAACTCTGTTTTACAGATATTTTCGGGAGATAATTAATAAAGGATATCTTTACATAGCCCAGCCACCCCTTTATAAGATTCAAAGCGGGAAAAGCGTAGAGTATGCCTATACGGATGCCGATAAAGAAGAGATTTTAACCACTTTTAAAAAAGAGAAAAAAACAGAGCCAAATATCCAACGATATAAGGGCTTGGGAGAGATGAACCCTTTGGAACTTTGGACTACGACAATGGACCCTCAAAACAGGATATTGCTAAAAGTGGTTATTGAGGACGCCAAAGAAGCTGACCATATTTTTGACATATTAATGGGGAAAGAGGTTATGCCCCGAAAGAAATTTATTCAGCTTTACGCCAAGAAAGTCAAGAATTTGGATATTTAATATCCCGCTGCCGACATTGCTCCCGCAGTTGATGGAAAAATAACAAATAACAAATAACAAAACCCAAACAAATCCCAAATAATAAACCCAAAATTCTAAACCCTAAACCCATTTATAATTTATAATTTATTATTTAGAGCTTGTTTGTTATTTGTGATTTGTTTTTTGGAATTTGCTCCGATAACTGCGAGGGGGGAGAACACCTTGACAAACTATCTGTGGGGCGTAGTATTAAATTATAGCCCCTTTGGGGCTTTTTTAAAAGTTTTGTATAAATTTTCGAGTGTGAAATACGATGAAAATTTAATAACAAAACTTTAACCTGCTACAATTTTACTTCATAAATTTGAGCGGAAACAATTTCTAATATGATGATTTTGGAAAAAATAAAACTTTTTTTTAAAGAAGTTTGGACTGAAGCTAAAAGAGTTGATTGGCCTACCCGAAACGAAACAATCAATCATACCCTGATAGTGGTTGGGATAACATTAGGAGTAGCTTTTTTCTTAGGAGCTTTAGATTTTATTTTTATAAAAATTTTAAGTAAGATAGTGTTTTAGTTTTAACATTATGTCAAAACAAAAAGTACAACAAGGAAAGAATTGGTATGTTATTCATACTTATCCGGGAGAAGAAGAGGCGGTGGCTAGAAACTTAAAACAAAGAATAGAAAACTTAGATATGGACGACGAGGTTTTCAATGTTATTGTTCCTAAGGAAAAAAAGATTAAAATCAGAAATGGGAAAAGAAAGGTGGTCGAGGAAAGGATTTACCCCGGATATGTTTTCATTGAAATGATTGTAACTGACGAGTCATGGTATGTTGTCAGAAATACGCCAAGGGTTACTGGATTTATTGGAGCCGGAACAACGCCTATCGCTGTTTCCGATAAGGAAATTGAAATATTGAAAAAAAGAATTGGAGTAGAATCTCCCCAATATAAAATTGATGTTAGTATCGGAAGTTTAGTGAAAATTACCGATGGTCCATTTAAGACATTTGAGGGGAATGTTTCTGAAATTGACACAGCGAAAGGAAAATTAAAAGTATTGGTTAATGTTTTTGGACGGGATACGCCGATTGAGGTTGATTCATTACAGGTAAAGAAGTTATAAAAGAAGATATTATATTTATAATAAAATTTATTCCGTTATTTTTATAAATCTTAACAAGTATGGCGAAAATTAAAGCAATAGTAAAATTACATATTAAAGCCGGCAAAGCGAGCCCAGCTCCTCCAGTGGGGCCCAGCTTGGCTCAACACGGCATAAACATTAGCGAGTTTTGTCAAAAGTTTAATGATGCTACTAGTGAGCAGGAAGGTTTTACTATTCCTGTTGAAATCACGGCTTACGAAAATGGTTCGTTTGATTTTAAATTAAAGACCGTTTTAACTTCGGAATTATTAAAAAAGGCAGCTGGGATAGAAAAGGGCTCGGGAGTCCCTAATCGGAAAAAAGTTGCCAAAATCAACAGAAAGCAGTTAGAAGAAATTGCTCAAAAGAAAATGGCTGACCTTAACACTAAAGATATTAATGAAGCAGTTAAAATCATTGAAGGAACAGCCAAGAGTATGGGAATTGAGGTAGAATAAATAAAAAATTGTTAAAGTACTTTAAAAAATAAATAATTTAATCACAGGAGGAATTGAAATGGCAAGATTACTATTCAAAGAAGGAAGCTTTCGAATTTTATCTGACGATGTTGGAGGATTATTACCCCAAGAAATGAACGAACTTATCAAGATGGCTGGTTGTACTTCACACCAAACACGAGAAAAAACCAAAAAAACGCCGGAAGAGTTTATTGAAATGATTTGGGAAATAAAGCATTATTCTGTCCTGGAACATAGTTGGTTCAGTTTTTTCCTTTCCCCATTTTCCCAAACCACCTTAAAAAGAATAGGTTTTGATTTGCTGAAAGCCAATGGGCTTTTTCAGGTTACTGCTGAGCAGGATTTCTTATTGATTTCTGGTAATGCTCGTATTTTTAACGAGGCCTATTCAAAGGTCATTCGCAAAAAAATGGAAGGGAGAGGACTGATTGAAACTCTTTTATATGAGCTTCACAAAGAAAATCCTGTTCTTTTTCATCAACCCGAAATAGGATTTGAAGAGTCCAATTCTTTTAAGTTTTATCGCCATAGATTAACGAGAAGTCCGTTAATCATCAAACGAGATGACATTCTCACCCACCGAGCAATGACGGTGGAGTTCAATAATCATTCCCGAGGATTCACTCACGAGGATGTTCGAAGCAGAAATGGAGATGAAAAAATAACTTCGTATACTCAAGCATCAACCAGGTATGTTGACTTTGCTAAGGGTCAAGTAGATTTGGAAAAATTCCAAATTAAATTTATTCTTCCCTATAACAACATTTTTGATTTTAATCAGAAAGTCAATCTTGAGGTTAAAGGGATGAATTATTCTTTTACTGCTCAAGAGTTCGTTGATTTAGTCGAGGGATGGTATCGAGCTTTACGAGCAAGGGGACTTAGGCCAGAAGAGGCCAGACAATGGCTTCCAATTGGCATAGAATCCCAAATTGTCCAAACATATAATTTGAGAGAGTGGCTTCACTGGTTTTATTTGCGAACCGGTCAAGCTGCTCATCCAGAAATCAGGTGGTCGGCAGTAAATCTTCTCAAAGAGGTTCAACGCCGTATTCCTGGTATTTTTGATGACTTTGAGTTCGGAGTAAAGAAAGACGGTTCCGAATATGCGATTTATACCGGCAATGAGCTGATTTGAGAAGTAATTTCGGTCTTTTAAAGATAAGCCCTTCTTGTTCAAGAGGGGCTTTTTGTTTATCCAAAATATGTTAAAATAATCATAAATGATAAAGAATAAATATCGCGGACAATTTATTGTTTTTGAGGGATTAGACGGTTCTGGCCAATCAACTCAAGTGGAACTTTTGGCTAACTTTTTGGAAAAAAAAGGAAAAGAGGTTTTGAAAACTAAAGAGCCGACAAAGGACTCAAAGGCGGGGAAAATAATTGAAAAAGTATTAGCGGAGAAAAAAAAGATTTCTCCCCTAAAATTACAGAAATTATTTTCTCGGGACAGGAAGCACCATCTTAAAAAAATAATCATTCCCGCTCTCAAAAATGGAAAAATCGTAATTTCTGACCGTTATTTTTTTAGCAGTTTTAGTTATGGCAAATCAGATGGCTTAAAATTAAAAAAACTTTATGGTCTTAACAGAAAATTTTTAAAACCGGATATTGTGTTTTTTATTGACACCTCGCCGGAAGTTTCCATCGGAAGAGTTGAGAGTCGGGGTAAAGAAAAGACCCTTTTTGAGAAACTTGGAAAATTAAAAGAAGTTTACCAAAATTATAAGGAAATCTTGGAGGATTATAGCCAAGAAAATAAAGTTTATTTTATAAAAGGAGAAAGGTCTATTAGTCAAATTTCCGAAGATATAAAAAGTTTGGTTGAGAAATTCTAACCATAATGGAGAATTTTTCTTAATCAAGCCCTTTTATCCGTCTAACCCAGCACTTATTTCTATAGAAACACAAAATAGGCATTAACATTATCGCTTAGAATTACAAAATTAAAACCCTTCTAATACTTCCGTAAAAATAAGTGCTGGGTGTAAGACATTGTAACATTCGTGAATGCTCCGCATTCACTCATTAACAATCTCTAATATGTTAAAAAATCCTGCTAAAATAATTGACCACACAAATATTAAAGGAACAGCCACCGAGAAAGAAATAAAAAAAACTTGTCGGGAAGCGATAAAATATTCTTTTAGAAGTGTTTGTGTTAACCCAAAATGGGTAAAGTTTGTGAATCAAGAATTAAGAAATACGACGATAAAAACAATTGTTCTAATAGACCCACCAATGGGGTTGAGTTCTCATACTAAAAGGGTGGAGGAATGTAAGAAAGCCAAGAAAGACGGAGCCAATGAATTAGATGTAGTATTAAATGTTATTGATATAAAATATGAAAGATACGATGAGGTTTTAAATGACTTAAAGGATATTTGTAAAATTTTGCCTACGAAAGTTATTATTGGCTCTGGTTATTTAACGAACGAAGAAATAGAAAAAGCATCAGAGGTAGTTAAAAAAGCAGGGGGATTTTGTGTTAAGACGGCAACCGATAAAGACCCCTTAGGGAATATTGAATTGGAAGAAAAGGCGCGCCATCTTAAAATTATGAGAAAGGCGGCTCCGGGTTTAAAAATTAAGGCCTCTGGTGGGATAAGAACATTGAAGGATTTTGAGATGATGGTCAAAGCTGGCGCCGATATTGTCGGGAGCAGTTCCAGTGTTGAAATAATGAAACAATACAAGAGACGAAAACACTGAATAAAATTAACCTAATTTCTAACGAGTTTTTACGAAGTAAATCAAAGATTTTTTCAAAAATCTTTTCCACCCTTCGCCGTTGCTCGGGCAAGCGAGTCAAGATGAGGCTTTAGCTTCATCGCCTATCATTTCTAATTTCTAATGAAATCCCAATGACCAATGACTAATTTCTTGGTTTAAATCTAAATGTCAAAATCCAAATGTCAAATCAAATCCAAATGTCAAAATCCAAACAAATTCTAAATAATAAATAATAAATTATAAATGGGTTTAGAATTTAGAGTTTAGAATTTTAACTCTAATTAGTTATTAGACATTGGTTATTGATTAGAAATTAGGTCAATTAGAAATTTATCTGTTATGTCCTTTTCTCCAACAATCGGTTTAGAAATTCATATTGAGCTTGGGACTAATTCCAAGATGTTTTGTTCTTGTAAAAATGATTCCGAAGAAAAAAGACCCAATTTTAATATCTGTCCAATTTGCCTTGCTCATCCGGGGACTTTGCCGGTTATTAACGAGAAGGCCGTGGATTTAGTGATAAAAACGGCCTTGGCTTTAAATTGTAAAATTGAAAAACATAGTTTTTTTGAGAGAAAAAACTATTTTTATCCCGATTTGCCCAAGGGGTATCAAATATCTCAATACCAGATTCCTTTAAGCCGGAATGGTTTTTTGGAAATTTCCCCAAGAGGAGAAAACAAAGTAGTTCGCATCAATAGAATCCATTTGGAAGAGGACACCGGTCGTTTAATTCATCCAGAAAAAGAAAATTATTCCCTCGTTGATTTTAATAGAGCCGGAGTGCCTTTAATGGAATTGGTCACCGAACCGGATATTTCTTCAGGAGAAGAAGCTCGAAAATTTGCCAAGGAGTTTCAGTTGATTTTAAGGTATTTAGGTGTTTCCGGAGCCAATATGGAAAAAGGAGAAATGAGATGCGAGGTGAATATCTCTCTTTCAAAGGACTTTTCATTGGGGACAAAAGTAGAAGTTAAAAATCTAAACTCCTTGCGGGCGGTGGAAAAATCTATTAATTATGAAACAGCAAGACAATCGGAACTTTTAAGAAAAGGCAAAAAAGTGGTTCAAGAAACAAGAGGGTGGGATAATAAAAAGGAAATAACTTTTTCCCAAAGAGAGAAGGAGGAATCCCACGACTATCACTATTTCCCCGAACCTGACCTTCCTCCCTTAAATATTAGCGAAAAATTTATAGAAAAAATCAAAAATGAAATCGGAGAATTGCCCCAGCAAAAAAGGGAAAGATTTAAAAAAGAATATTTCCTTTCTGATGAAGATGTTGAAATATATGTATTTCAAAAGAACTTAGGGGATTACTTTGAAAAAGTGGTTTCAGAGTTAAAAAATTGGATAAAAGAAAAGAAACCAACTGAAAAAATAGATGACAAAGAGTTTGAAAAAGTTATCAAGATTGCTTCTAATTATATTTCAAGCGACCTTCAAGGTTTCTTAGAAGGGGAGAGTGTTGGTGATGAAAACTTTAAAATCACTCCCGAAAACTTTGCCGAGTTTATTTCAATGATTTATTTTGAGGAGATTTCAAGCAAAATTGCCAAGATACTTCTGAAAGCAATGTTTGAAACCGGGGGCGACCCTTCTCAAATTATTGAGGATAAAGGGCTAAACTTAATAACTGACAATAAGCAAATTGAAAAAGTGGTTAGAGATGTAATCAAGAAAAATCAGAAAGCAGTTGATGATTATAAAGGTGGGAAAGAAACATCTCTCCAATTTTTAGTCGGACAAGTTATGGCTATAACAAAGGGGACAGCGAACCCGAAAGAGGTTATCAATGTTTTTAAAAAAACATTATCTTGATTATTAAGTTTTAACTATGGGAAAGATTTTTTTTGACTCAACTCAAAAATTGTATCAAAAAATAGGAAAAGAAGAGATAAAAGGATTAACTGTTCCGGCTTTTAATATTAGAACTTTGACATACGATACGGCAAGGGTTATTTTCCGAACAGCGAAGAAAAACAAAGTTGGAGCATTTATTATTGAATTGGCGGAATCAGAAATAGATTATACGAATCAGTCCTTCAAAAAATATTCTTCGGTCGTATTCAAAGCAGCAAAAAAAGAAAATTTTAAGGGGCCTATTTTTTTACAAGGAGACCATTTTAAAATAGGAAAGGATTTGGGAAAAATAAAAAAATTGATAAAGGAAGCGGTAAAAGTCGGGTTTTACAATATTGATATTGATGGTTCGAATCTTCCTATAAAGGAAAATTATAAAAAAACGGCTGAAATAACTTCTTTTATAAGAAAAATAGAACCAAAAAGAATAACTATTTCAATCGGAGGAGAGATTGGGATAATAGGCGGAGAGAACACAAAGATTTTTGAATACGAAGATTTTATTAGCGGTTATCGCCAAGAGTTGTTAAAATACGGCGACTTAAAAGGGTTAATTAAGGTGGCTATTCAAACGGGAACTTCTCATGGCGGACTAATGCTCTCTTCGGGGAAATTAGAAGAACCAAAAGAAGATTTTGAGATTTTAGCGACAATTTCTCAAGAAGCCCGCCGATTTAAAATGGCTGGTGCTGTCCAACATGGTGCCTCCACTTTGCCGGATAACTATTTTAAAAGATTTCCGGAAATTGGCTGTTGCGAAATTCATTTAGCGACTGCTTTTCAAAATGTCGTCTTTGAAAGCGAATATTTCCCTGAAAAATTGAGAGAAAGAATTTATAATTGGTTAAAGGAAAAATACAAGGAGGAAAAGAAAAAAAACGAAAGTGAGATTCAATTTATTTATCGGTTAAGAAAAAATGGGCTAGGCCCATTTAAAAAAGAAATATCTAAAATGCCTCGAAAAAATATTAACAAGATATGCGAGGAATTAGGGACAAGGTTTGAGTTTTTTTTCAAATCCCTTAATGTTTGTAATACTTCCGATTTAATCAAGAAAATCTACAATTAATTTCCGGGCTTCTTTTTCGTTTTTTAACCAATTTATTCTTTTATCTTTCTTAAACCAAGTCATTTGCCTTTTAGAAAACTTTTTGGTATCTGACAAAAGAAATTTCACCATATCAGGATAGGTGATTTTTTTTTGAAGATAACGGCTAAGCCATCTGTATTCCAAACCAAACTCGTCAAGCCGTTCCCATTTCACTCCTTCTTTTTGGTGGAGATTTTTTATTTCTTCAAGCATTCCTCCTTCGAGTCGCCTAAGTATCCGTTTTTCTATTAAAAGACCCAATTCTTCTTTTGTTTTTCTTATTCCCAAGAGAAGGCAATCAAACAAGTAATTTTTTTTAAGGA
Source organism: uncultured Candidatus Saccharibacteria bacterium (assembly GCA_964383715.1). Classification (GTDB taxonomy): domain Bacteria; phylum Patescibacteriota; class Minisyncoccia; order Minisyncoccales; family CG1-02-41-26; genus CAYLHU01. Next base: position 81,457 of record CAYLHU010000001.1, on the reverse strand, counting down.
GAGGGACTTTCCCCATTTTCTTCGCTATTTCAATAGACCTAATCAATCTTCTTTTATTACTCCCATCAATATTTTTGGCTCTTTCTTTGTCAATATTTATCAGTATTTCAAAAAGTTCTCCGGTTGATTTTTTTTCAAGTTTTTCTCTTAACTTTTGGTCGGGCTTCAGTTTTGGGAATTGCCATCCTTCAACTACTGAATAAATATAAAAAGGGGAGCCACCAACTAAAAAAGGAATCTTTTTCTTTTTCAAGATTTTTTTTATCTTTTCAATTGCTAATCTTTGGTACTCGGCTACCGAGAATCTTTTTTTAGGGGAGACAATATCTAAGAGGTGATGGGGGATACCTTCCATTTCTTCTTTGGTGATTTTCCCGGTTCCGATATCCATATTTTTATAAACTTGTCTTGAATCAGCCGAAACTACCTCACCGTTAAATTTCTGGGCAAGTTTTATTGATAAATCAGTTTTTCCCGAAGATGTCGGGCCTAAGATAACTATGATTTTACCTAATTTCTTCTTTTTCATTTTTATCTAAATTGGCAATAAGTCCACCCAATCCCCAAGGATACGACTTAATAATTTTTACTTGGTGAAACGAGCCAATTAATTCTCTCTCCCCCTTAAACTTTATCGTTTTATATTGAGGTGATTTCCCAAGGATAAAATTATCTTTGTCCTTTATTGCTAAGACCTTTATTTCTTTTCCGACTAATTTATTATTTTTCTTCTGATTGTTTTGAGCCAAAATCTTTGTTAAGACCTTATCTCTTCTTCTTTTTTCTTTTTGAGAAATATTATCTTTCATTTTAAAGGCAGCCGTCATAGGTCTTGGCGAGTATTGGGAGATATAAGCCATATCAAACTTTACCTTTTTAAACAATCTTGCTGTTTTTCTAAAATGCCTTTTTGTTTCCCCCGGGAAGCCAACAATTATATCGGTGGATAAGGCGATGTCGGGTACCGCCCTTTTGATTTTTTTGACTAATTTCAAATAATCATTCACTTTATATCTCCTCTTCATTGCTTCTAAAATCTTGTTGCTTCCCGATTGGATAGGGAGATTTAAATAGGGGGTTATTTTTTTGGATTTTGCCATAATCCTAATAAGTTCATCCGAAAAATCCTTGGGATTGGAACTGGTGAATCTAATCCAAAAATCTCCCGGGATATTGCCAATTAAAGATAAGAGCCCAGAGAAATTTATTTCTTGAAACTCGGGTTTTGTTCCAAACTTATCTTTCGGCATTTGGATTTTGGATTTATAACTATTAACATTTTCTCCCAATAACCATATTTCTTTGAAGTTCTTTTTGACAAGATGTTTGACTTCAGAAATAATTTTCTCCGCTGGTCGACAATTTTCTCGTCCTCTTGTATAAGGGACAACGCAATAGGAGCAAAAATTATCACAGCCGGTAGAGATTGGGACATTAGCCACGGGGAAAGATGAATATTTTGGTTTAACACTAAAAAAGTTTTTGACTTGCTCGGAAAACTCTTTGGAATCCGAAATATAATCAAAATATTGAGCAAAGTTTTTTTTGTCTTTTTTTAAGATACATCCGGTGAGAATAATTTTGAGATTTTTGTTCCCCTTTTTTAAATCTTTAAATTTGGGGATTAAGCCATAAACCCTATCCACGGCTGACTGGCGGATGGAACACATATTAACCGCGATTAAATCGGAATTATCTATTTTTTGGCTTTTTTCGTAACCCTCCTTCTCTAAAACGGTGGCAATTCTTTCGGAGTTTGAATGATTTAATTGACAGCCATATGTAATGATATGATATTTCATATTTTTTATCTTACAATAAAAAATCTTTTTTCTCAAAAAGATATTAACTTAACAAACACAAAAAGAGCTAAGCTCCTTTTTATTCTCTTTTATTGATTTCTAATTTAATTTTTTCCTTAAATTTTTCCAAGCCCATTTCTCCGAGATTCCCCTTATCTCTTTGGCGGACATTAACAGTTTTATTTTTCTTTTCATTGTCTCCAACAACCAAAAGATAGGGGATTTTTTGGATTTCTCCTTCTCTAATTTTTTTAGAAACGGTCTCATTCCTGCCTTTTAATTTACAACGAGACCCGGACTCGTTGAGTTTTTTCATAACTTCCTCAGCATATTTTTGATGAGCCAAACCGATTGGGATAACCCATATTTGTTCAGGAGCCAACCATAAAGGAAAACTGCCGGCATAATGTTCAATTAGAACACCAATAAATCTTTCTAAAGAGCCAAGAAGGGCCCGATGAATCATAATTGGTTGTTCTTTTTTGGATTTTTGGTTAATATATTCCACCTGAAATCTTTCCGGGAGATTGAAATCAACCTGGATAGTGGTGCACTGCCAAGACCTGCCTATGGAGTCCTTTATCTTAATGTCTATTTTGGGACCATAGAAAACGCCTTCACCCGGGTCAATTTGATAGGATATTTTCAATTTCTCTAAAGCGTTTTTTAACGACTTAGTTGCTTTCTCCCAGTTTTTAACAGTTCCCACATATTTTTTGGGCATAGTTGAGAGATAAACAGCATAATCCTTGAACCCAAATGTTTTTAAGATATGAATAGTTAATTTGAGGGTAGAGATAAGTTCTTTTTCAAGTTGTTCCGGAGTACAAAATATATGAGCGTCATCTTGGGTAAACCCTCGCACCCTTGCTAAGCCATGCAATGTCCCTGACCTTTCGTATCTATAAACAGTCCCTAATTCGGTGTATCTTATCGGGAGGTCTCTATAACTTCTTATTTCTTGTTTATAAATAGCGATATGAAAAGGGCAGTTCATCGGTTTTAGTTGATAATCGTTTTTTTCGTCCTGATTGATTTCCATTAAATGAATTGGGGGAAACATTCCTTCCTTGTAAAAGCCGGTATGTCCCGATGTTTTCCAAAGGTCTAATTTGGCAATATGGGGAGTGGAGACCAATTCATATTCGTTTTTAAGATATTCGTCAATAATAAAACCCTCAATAATTTTTTTGAGCATTGCTCCTTTTGGATGCCATAATATGAGCCCCGGCCCAATATTATCCTCAATATGGAAAAGGTCTAATTTTTTAGCCAATATTCTGTGGTCTCTTTTTTCAATTTCAGTTTGAAGTTTCAAATATTCGTTTAATTCCTTTTCTCTTCCAAACGCCACCCCGTATATTCTAGTGAGCATCTTATTTTTTTCGCTTCCTTTCCAATAAGCGCCAGCGATTTCAGTTAGTTTGAGACCATCAGGGTTTATTTCTTTTGTTGATTTGATATGGGGCCCCTTGCAAAGGTCAATAAAGCTTCCGCTTTCGTAAATCGTAATTTTATTTCCTTGTTGTGCTAACCGAGCGTTAGCGAGGGGGGAAGATGAAGCTTTAGCTTCATCGCCCT
>CAYLHU010000001.1:17732-77974 GCA_964383715.1 uncultured Candidatus Saccharibacteria bacterium | reverse complement strand
CCGAGCGTTAGCGAGGGGGGAAGATGAAGCTTTAGCTTCATCGCCCTTTATCAAGTCCTTAATTATTTCCGATTTATACGGTTGGTTCCTGAATATTTTTTTAGATTCTGTTCGAGATACGATTTTTTTTCTGAACTTAATGTCCTTTTTAATCAGCTCTTTCATCTTTTTTTCAATTTTTGGCAAAGAATCTAAAGCAATCGAGTTTATCATATCAAAATCGTAATAAAAGCCATTTTCAATAGCAGGACCAATGCCAAACTTGGTTCCGGGATATAATTCCTGAACCGCATAAGCGAGAATATGGGATAGAGAATGCCGAATAGTATTAATTTTTATTACCATAAAAATTTAAATAACAAATAACAAATCACAAATAATAAACAAATCCTAAATAATAAATAATAAATTATAAACGGGTTTAGGATTTAGAATTTGGGACTTATGATTTGTTTAGGATTTAGAAATTAGGGTTTAGGGTTTGATTGGGGTTTGGAATTTGGTCATTGGGATTTCATTAGGAATTAGAAATTAGAAATTAGACATTTTACTCTACTATTTCTTCTATATTTTCAGCTATTATTTTAGAAGAGCCCTGATAATTATCAATATGACCCTGGATAAAAACTATTTTATTTTCTTCCCAAAGATCAGAAGTTCTTTCAAGTATTGACGGAAAAACAATCACTTCCGCTTTGTCAGTTAAATCCTCTAATTTAACAAACATCATTGGTAGGCCTTTTTTAGTAAGTATCTTTTTAACAGAAGATATTATCCCTCCGACCCTCACTCTCTGATTGGAGACCCTTTCTTCTATTTCCTTCAAGGGGAGAGTTTTTCTTTCTAAAATTTTTCTAAAGCTTTCTAAAGGATGAGCAGAGATAAAAAGACCTAAAAGTTCTTTTTCCCATATAAGCTTTTGTTCCATTGGAGCCAAAGCAACTTCCTTCAATTTGATTGAATAATTAGAAGAGGATTTTTTTTCTCCAAATAAACTTCTTTGCTCCGAATGATTGAAGGTTCTAATATCCCTATTAAAAGTGAGTATTTCTTCAAGATTTTGGAGAATCTTATTTCTTTCCTCAAACTCGTCAAAAGCGCCGGTCTTTGCCAAACTTTCTAAAGACCTCTTATTCAAGTCCTTTGAATCAATTCTGGAAATGAAATCGCTGAATGTCTTGAATTTTCCGTTTTTTCTCTCTTTAATGATTGCTTCGGAAACATTTGAACCAACATTTTTTATAGCGAACAATCCAAATCTTATTTTCTCTTTACCGGGAACAACAGAAAAGTTTCGGAAACTTTCATTTATATCGGGAGGGAGAACCTCAATATCCATATTCTTACACTCATCTATTAAAAAAGCAATTCTTTCAATTTCCGATTTTTCAGAAGTTAAAAGGGCAGCCATAAACTCAACCGGAAAATAGGTTTTAAGATAAGCGGTCTGATAAGCAATAGTTGCGTAGGTAACGCTATGGCTCTTATTAAAACCATAACTGGCAAAAGGCAAAATCCACTCCCAGATTTTTTGGGCGGTTCTTTTGTCTATCTCGTTTTTTATCATTCCGTTAATGAACTTTTCCTTTTGGGCAACTAATAAACTTTTTATTTTTTTCCCCACCGCCTTTCTCAAAACATCTGCTTCGGAAAGAGAAAAGCCGGCTAAGTCGCGGGCGATTTGCATTAATTGTTCCTGGAAGATACAAATACCATGTGTTTCTTCTAATATTGGTTTTAGTTTTGGATGAAGGTATTCTATATTTTTTCTTCGGTTTTTCCTGTCAATATAATCGGGGATAAATTGCATTGGTCCCGGACGATATAAGGCAACCATTGCCACTATATCTTCAAATTGAGTTGGTTTAAGCTCTCTTAAATATCTCTTCATTCCCGATGACTCTAACTGGAAAACTCCAGTAGTACAGGCATCTTGAAACAACTTATATACCTTTTTATCGTCAAAAGGAATTTTTGCCATTTCTACTTTTTTACCTTGAACTACATAAATTCGAGTGAGAGTGTCTTCAATAATAGTTAAGTTTTTCAATCCCAATAAATCCATTTTTAAAAGCCCTAAATCCTCAATGGAATGCATTTCATATTGAGTGATGGTGGTATTATTATTTTGAGTGGGGTGTTGGATAGGGATAATGTCGTCTAAGGGCTCGGATGAGATTACCACTCCGCAAGCGTGGGTTGAAGCGTGTCTGGCGCATCCCTCCAATTTCTTAGAGAAGTCAATCAACTCCTTGGCTTGTTGGTCGGTTTCATAAAATTGGCGAAATTCGGAAACCCTTTCTAATGTTTCTTTTAGGTTGAATCCAAAAGGAATGGTCTTAGCTATTTTGTCGCAGAAATTATAACTTAAACCCATAGCTCGGCCGGCATCTCTAATAACCGCCCTTGAAGCCATTGTCCCAAATGTAATAATTTGGGCAACCTTATTTCGGCCGTATTTCTCGGAAATATAATTTATCACTTCATCTCTTCTTCTATCGGTGATATCAAGGTCAATATCGGGCATAGATATTCTTTCCGGGTTTAAGAATCTTTCAAAAAGTAAATCGTACTTCAAAGGGTTTATTTCAGTGATGTTAAGGAGATAAGAAACAATCGACCCCCCGGCGCTTCCTCTGCCCACGACGACGATTCTATTTTTTTTGGCCCAGTTAACAAAGTCCTGGACAATAAGAAAGTAAGAGGCAAAGCCGGTTTTACTAATCACCGAAAGCTCATATTCTAATCTTTTAACTGCCTCGCTCTTATCTTTAATTTGGTCCTTTTTAAGTTTTAACCCCTCGTAGCAAAGTTCCTTTAAGTATTCGTTATCCGGTTTTCCATTCGGGGTTTCGAAAGAGGGGAGTTTTATTTCATTCAATATAAAATTGAAGTCGCAAAGGTCAACGATTTTTTGAGTATTTTCAATGGCCTCGGGAATGTCCTTAAAGGTCTCAATCATATCTTGAGGACTCCTAAGAGAGAAATCATCATTTTTCATTGTTAGCCGTTTAGGGTCGTTTCTTTCGGCTCCGGTGTTAATTAACATTAAAACATCTTGGGCTTCGGCATCTTCCGGTCTTAGATAATGAACATCGTTAGCCGCCACTAAAGGAATATTCAATTTTTTAGAAATATTGACTAATTCCTTGTTGACTTTTTCTTGCCCCGAAACATTAGGGTGATTTTCAATTTCTAAATAAAAATTACCGGGACCAAATATTTCTTGATACCTTAAAGCGGTTTTCTCCGCTTCCTCTATATTGTTATTGAGAATTAAACGAGGGATTTTCCCTTGGACACAAGCGGAAAGACCGATTAGCCCGGAACTATATTTTGCCAATAAGTCCTCGTCTATTCTTGGTTTGTAATAAAATCCATCAAGATGAGATTGAGTAACCAGTTTAACTAAGTTTTTATAACCATCTTCGTTTTTTACTAAAAGGACCAAATGGTATCTTTTATCGTCAATATTTGGCCTTTTTTGAGTCATTTTCTCTCTTGCCAAATACATTTCGGCTCCAATTATTGGCTTTATTCCTCTTTTCTTTGCCTTCTTATAAAACTCAACCGCCCCATAAAGGACTCCGTGGTCAGTTAGGGCTATTGAGTCCATGCCCAATTCTTCCACATAATCCAAAAGGTCGTCAATTTTTGGTAAACCATCTAATAAACTGTAGTGAGAATGAACATGTAAGTGAGTAAACTTAACCATAAAGTGTAAATAGAAGTTTAAGATAAGAAAATTTCAAATCACAAATCACAAATCACAAACAAATTCTAAATAATAAATTATAAATTATAAATGGGTTTAGGATTTAGGATTTAGAATTTGATTAGACATTAGGGTAATTAGAATAATTAGAAATTTTATTATTTGATTATTTCCTTATACTCTACTCCTCCCAATGTCAAAGTTCCTTTAATCCGAGATGTTTTTAGAATTAAGTTGCCCTTAATCTTAGTTGATTTCAGGTTCACATTTCCCCTAATAAAAGCATTAAAAAGGTCCAAATTCCCCTCTATAAATCCGCCTCCTAAATTAAGGTCGCCAAAAAGAACCGCCCCTCTAAGATAAATGTCTCCTTTCACAATCAGTCCAGCATGGTAGGTATCGTTGATTTTTGTTTCGTAGAAATTAACATCTTTTTTAATTTCGGATTTAGCTAAACTCAAGAAACCGGATATTGTTCCGCCTTTTAGGTTTAATCGTCCCTCAATTTTAGACCCGACTAAATTGACTACTCCTCCCACCTTTGTTTCCTCCATTTCCAAGTCCCCATTAAGAACCCCGCCACCAAAATAAAAAGAACCTTTGATTATGGCTTCATTCAAATTTAGGTCTCCTTTAATTATGGTCTCTTCAAGATAGACAGGACCTAAAACAATAGCCGCTTCAAGGTTCAACCCTTTCTCTATCGTTTTTTTTGGGAGAGAAAAAGAAGATAAGACCTTGCTTCTGAAATTTGCCGGTCTTTCCTCTAAGGAGGCGACCCTGATTTCATCTTCAATATCCAATTGGGTTAAAATGTTTTTATTTTCCATTAGTATAGTATAAGATAAAGAAACGATTATATGTATTATAATTCTTTTTAAAGTATATGCCAAACAAAAGAAGAAAAGAAATATTTTTTGGTTTGGACGAAGTGGGGAGAGGAGCCCTTTCAGGGCCGGTAGTCGCTTGTGCCATCATAGTTGAAGGAAAATCTATTTCTAATCAATTAAGGGGTATCAGGGACTCAAAGAAAATGAGTCCTGAAAAAAGAGAGAAGGTTTATTATTTTTTAAAAAAATCTTCTCAAGCGCAATGGGGGATAGGGAGAGTTTCGGAAAAAATAATTGACAAGATTAATATTCTTCAGGCGACAAAATTAGCAATGGAAAAGGCAGTTATGTCTTTGGAAAAGAAAATTAAAAAGAAGGCGGATTGTTTGCTTATTGACGGCAATTTTAATATTAATTCAACAATTCGGCAAAGAGCGATTATTAAGGGAGATGAAAAAATTTTTTTAATAAAAATATCATCTATTGTGGCAAAGGTGGTTAGGGATAAAATAATGGTTGGTTACCATAAAAAATATTTTCAATATGGTTTTGATAAAAATAAGGGCTATGGGACAGAACTACATTTGAAAATGTTGAAAAAGTATGGGCCTTGTTCTATTCACCGAAAAACATTCAGCCCCGTGAAGCATCTCTTGTAAAAAATCTTTTTTATGATAAGGTTGAAAGTGTGTAACATGTAACATGTAACATGTAACGTGTAACGTAAAGCGTGTAGCATAAAGCGTAAAACACGAAGCGTAGGGGAGGTTAGTTTTCACTGCGTGAAAGCTCGGTAATTGAAAATTAGACCTTGAAGTTTGGGATTTTATTAGTCATTTTACATTTTAATTTTTACACTTTGCATTTCTTATTATGGCCGTTCCTAAAAAGCACACAACTAAATCAGCCAGAGACCAAAAAAGGTCGCATATTTTTTTAAAAGAGACGACTTTGGTTTCCTGCCCCCATTGCGGAAAAATGAAACTCCCTCATACAGTTTGTAAAAACTGCGGTTTTTATAAAGGAGTAGAGGTTTTAAATGTTTTGGCGAAATTAGAAAAGAAGGAAAAGAAGAGAAGGGAGAAAGAAACTGCCGCTTGGCAGAAAGAAAAAGGAGAGGAAGAAACAAAGAAAGAAAAACCCTTAACATTAGAAGAATTATCAAAAAAGAAATTTTAGATTTTATCTAAATTCTCAAGTGTAAAGTACGCGGAGAATTTAGGAATAAAATTTGAACCCGCCAAAATTTTCCAAAGGAAAACTTAGGCGGGTGTAAGAATCTGTAATCCGCCAAACCCAGCACTTATTTGTACAGAAAAACAAATTTATAAAGTTAAAACATTTGTAATACTTTTATAGAAATAAGTGCTGGGTTAGGCGGAAACATCTTCTAACATGGCATCAAGACATTTAGCTCGTTCAATAGTTTTACAAACCTTATTTGAGTGGGATTTTTATGAAAGAAAATCCGATTTAAATAATGTCTTAGAAAGAAATATAAAAAAATTCGGAGGAGGTTTTGACGAAGCGGATTTTACAAAGAAACTAATAGAAGGAATAGTTAAAAATATAAGCAAGATTGACCGCGTTATCAAACAATCAGCCCCGGAAAGACCCATTGACCAGTTAAGTATTATAGACAGAAATGTTTTAAGAATAGGCCTTTTCGAATTATTATATGAAGAAAAAAAAGAAGTTCCTTCAAAGGTGGCCATTAACGAATCCATTGAATTAGCGAAAAATTTTGGGGGAGAGGCCTCGGGGAAATTCATAAATGGAGTACTAGGGACTGTTTATAAAGAATTAGAAAAATAAAATAAGTCCGTATAAAATTATAGAGTTCAAAGAATTAAAATATTATGTTGCAGAAAGAGAAAATTTCCAAACTTGTTGAAAATCAAAAATTCCCCAATAGGGGGAAAAAAGATTTTAAGAAACTTGAAAAAAAATTAGGCGTTGTCTTTAAAAATAAGGACTTGCTTGTTCGGGCATTTACTCATCGTTCTTATCTGAATGAAAACCCAAAGTTGAATTTGAAAAATAACGAAAGATTGGAATTTTTAGGTGATGCCGTCTTGGAACTGATTGTTACCGATTATCTTTTTAACAATTATAGCAACCAGGAAGGGGATTTAACTAGTTGGAGAGCCGCTCTGGTTAAGTCGCAAAGCTTAGCGGATCTCGCTAGTAATCTTAATTTTGGCGAATTTATTCTTTTAAGTAAAGGTGAGTCAAATGATGGCGGAAAAGCCCGACAGTATATTTTAGCCGATACATTCGAAGCATTTTTAGGGGCACTATATTTGGATCAGGGGTACAAGGTGGCAAAAAAATTCATTGAGAATAATTTGCTCCCTTCTTTGTCCAAAATTTTGGAAGAAGAAATTTGGCGCGATTCTAAATCTACTTTTCAAGAATTATCTCAAGAGAAAATGAAGATTACCCCAACATACAAGGTCTTGAAGGAATTCGGTCCCGACCATATAAAATGTTTTGTTTCTGGGGTCTTTTTAGGAGACAAGTTGATTGCCGAAGGAGAGGGTTCTTCAAAGCAGGAGTCCGAAGAAAACGCCGCCGAAAACGCCCTAAAGAATTTCTAATTACTAATTGCTCTAATTATTCTAAATAAATCCCAATGCCCAAATCCCAAAAGATTAAATTAGTTATTGGAGCTTAGGGCTTGATTAAATTAATTAGAAATTAGGTCAATTAGACATTTTATTAATATGTTAACAATACGATTTTTCAAAACAGGAAAAAGGAATCAAACCTTTTTTCGAATAGTGATCACCGAAAAGAAAAATTCTCCTCAAGGAGGAAGATTTTTGGAAATATTAGGTTCTTACAATCCTTTAACGAAGGAAAAGGTTTTAAAATCCGAAAGAATCAAGTATTGGCTTTCAGTCGGTGCCCAAACATCGGATACGGTTCATAATTTATTAGTCAAAGAGGGGATTATTAAGGGTAAAAAAATAGATGTCCATAAAAAATCTAAGAAGAAGAGCGAAGAGGGGAAAGATGTCTCGGGACAAGAAGCGATTAAATCAAAAAATAAAGAGGAAAAAATCTCTACTCCTTTGCCCGTTGAAGCTTCTATAGAAAAAGGGGGAGCTACTAAGGATTCAGTTTCTTCCCCCGCCAAAGCTCCTTTGGAAGCGGAGGTGAGTAAACCGGTGAATAAGCCAATAGACAAGCCAATGGATAAACCTGTGGGCAAAGAAGAGGGAGATAAGTCCCAAAAACCCGAAAAACCGAAAAAAGAAAAAAATATTGACAAATAAGATTATTGGGAGTAATATACACTTATACATTGGGTAGCTGCTTGAAAAAAGGTCGAGCTACTGAAAAGATGTGCTAAATTGATAGATACTATGGCAAAAGATTCTGATAAAGAATTTCTTGAGTTCCTAATAAAGTCATTAGTTGACCATCCGGAAGATGTGAGTGTCGAAAGAAAAGTTGACGAAATGGGGGTTTTACTTAGTTTAAAAGTACACCCTGAAGATATGGGTCAAATTATTGGTAAGGCCGGAGGTACAGCCAAAGCAATTAGGAATTTGATTAGAATTGTTGGGTTAAAAAACCACGCTCGAGTTAATCTTAAGATTGAAGAGCCTGCTGGTGGCAGAGCCCGACCAGTTCGATCAGAAAGAAGTTCGGACATAAGTCCAAGTCCAGAAAGCAAGAAAGAGGATTTAGATGACCTCGATATCTAAGCTTCTATAGTTGTATTTTTTAAAAGTGGTGCTACTATAATTATATAGTGGCGCCACTTTTTTATATGGACATTGATATTATTACAATTTTCCCAAAGATTTTTGATTTTTATTTGAATCAATCGCTTCTTAAAAAAGCTAGGGATAAGAAAATTGTTAAAATCAAGATTCACGATTTGAGGGATTTTTCTAAGGATAAAAGAAAAACAGTGGATGACAAGCCCTTCGGCGGAGGTAGGGGAATGGTTATCAAAATTGAACCCATTTATCGATGTATTCAATCTTTAAAACTAAAAAATAATCCTTCGACTTCGCTCAGGGTTGATGGTGAGCAAAGCCGAACCATTAAGAACAAAAAATCAAAAATAATTCTATTTACGCCACGGGGGAAGAAATTCAATCAAAAAATGGCTACGAAGTTTTCCCAATATGACAAATTAATTTTGATTTCCGGCCGTTATGAAGGGATTGATGAAAGGGTGGCTAAGTATATTACTGACGAAGAGGTCTCAATAGGGGATTATGTTTTGATGGGAGGAGAGTTGGCTTCCTTGGTGTTAATTGAAACCGTGGTTAGATTATTGCCGGGAGTTATTGGTAAACCGGAATTGTTAAAAGAGAGAATAAGTAAAGATAAAGGGTTTATAGAATATCCTCAATATACCCGACCTGAAGTTTTTATAAACTCTCTTAAAAAGAAGAAGTGGCAAGTGCCAAAAGTTTTATTATCAGGCGACCATAAAAAAATTAAGGAATGGAGAGACAAGCATAGTAAAATAATTTTATAATGACTCACGATTAGATATGAAAACAAAGTTTTCATTGAGTGCTTCGTAAACTCGATTATAGTCAAAGAGAACTCCGTTCTCTTTTCCACCTTCGACTTCGCGAAGCGAAGTCTCGGCCGATGAGAGATTACTCTCATCTTGAACGAAGCCCGAAGGGCTGAGTAAAGATGAATGCGAAGCATTCATCGCTCTTGCCTGTTCGAGCGTTAGCGATGAGGGCTCCGCCCTCATCTTGACAAACTTATAATTATGAAAGAAAGTTTTCATTGAATGCTTCGTAAACTCGATTATAGTCAAAGAGAACTCCGTTCTCTTTTCCACCTTCGACTTCGCGAAGCGAAGTCTCGGTCGATGAAGGATTACCCTCATCTTGAACGAAGCCCGAAGGGCTGAGTAAAGATGAATGCGAAGCATTCATTGCTCTTGCCTGTTCGAGCGTTAGCGATGAGGGATTACCCTCATCTTCATAAACCTATAATTATGAAAGAAACTCTTTCATAATTAACCACTCGATAGCGATGAGGGATTACCCTCATCTTGACAAACTTATAATTATGAAAAAAAGTTTTCATAATTATAAGTTTGTGGGCGATGAAAGATTACTTTCATCTTAACTCGCGATTATATACGAAAGCAAAGCTTTCGTATATAATCGCTCGTGGGTGCGTAGTCCCATAGGGGGTGGGATCTGTCTGTAAAACAGTTGTTCTTTTGAGCCCCGTCGGTTCGACTCCGACCGCACCCATAATAATTATTAATAAATGATTATTAATAAATGATAAATAATCTTTTTATTTATCTGCCGAGATAGCTCAGTTGGTAGAGCACGTTATTGGTAATAACGAGGTCCGCGGTTCAACCCCGCGTCTCGGCTTATAATGATAAGAGAACTTTGTTTATAATCCCGCATAGTAGGCGAGACAAGATAAGACAAGATCTCATAGTATCTTTTTTCACATTTCACTTTGTTTGGGTAAATAATTAAAAAATTATGGCTAAAAAAAAGAAACCCTTTATAAAACTCCAATGCTCTGAATGTAAAAGAGTTAATTATAGGGTCAACAAATCAAAAGGAGTTGAAGAAAAATTAGGGCTGAAGAAGTTTTGCAAGTGGTGCAAGAAGCATGTTTTACATAAGGAAGGGAAGAAGTAGGGGAAATATTGGAATTGTTGGAATGTTAGAATGTCAGTGATTTGCGATGAAAGAGTACTTTCATCTACAAGCGAACAAAGTGAGCTTGTAAAGATGAGGGTGGAACCCTCATCGATTGACTCGCTTACGAACTTGCGGAGCAAGTGAGTGGAAAAGATTTTTGAAAAAAAATCTTTGACTTGCTTCGCAAAAACTCGTAAATAATTAAAAACTACGAAATGAAAAAGCCCGTTGATGTTATCGCAGGGCCATAGGGTAGTTAATGCCGAATAGTTGATATTTACTACTCCTGAAGATACTTTAACCAATCTTCATAAAGTTTTTTTCGACGGATCGCTTTCTCTGCCGCTTCCCTAATGATCAACAAGTCACCTTCATTTAGAGCGACAAGGACTTTTTCGGCCAAAAGATCAAAGCCGTCTTGACAATTATCTTCGAGGAAGACACTCACGAAGCGAGTATTCTGCTGATCTAACGCGAACAGAAGATGTTTTTCTGAGAACTCTTCCCTGATCCTCTTTACTAAACTTTCCGGGTATTTCATTACAACCCTCCTTTATAATTTAATTGTTTAAATTGTCATTTGAAGCCGAATATTTGCCAGCTCCAGTTCTGGTTGTATCATATCACACCACTATAATTTGTCAAGCATTTTAGAGAAAAAAATAAAAAATATGGATAAGGAAAAAGAAATAAAAAGAATAAAGAATTTGGACATAAAAGCATTAATTCTCGTGGACTTTGAAAAAGAGTGGATTAATAAAAATTCGGATTATTTTATTGGAGACATATCACAGGTTATAGAAAAAGTTAATAATCTTATTGATTTTTGCAGAAAAAATAAATATAAGGTAATATTCATACGCCACATAGAAAAGAATTCAAAAAAAACCTTTATTGAAAATTCTGAAAATGTTGAAATTATTGACAAGATTCATAAAAAAAATTCTGATACAATTATTACAAAATACAAAATTGACTCATTCTTAAAAACTAATTTGGAAAAAGAATTACAAAAAACTAAACAAATCATAGTTTGCGGGATTTTAACTAATCTTTGTGTAAGAAGTTTAATAGAGGGGGCTTATGACAGGAACTTTGATATCATCGTAATTAAAGATTGTTGTGTGTCTTTTGACAAAGAAACGCAAAAGTTTACTTTCAAGGACTTGAAAAATAATAGGGAAGAAATTAAATTTTTAAATTTAAAAATTTTTTTAAGTAATACAAAAGAATAAAAAAATAAAAAATAATTTTATGAAATTAAAAGAATATCAAAAACTTTGTAAAAAAACTGCTAAAAAATTTGAAAACAAAGAAAAAGAGATTCTAACTTGGGGATTGGGAATTGCGGGAGAAGCTGGAGATGTTGCTGGTTGTATTAAAAAAACATTTTCTCACGAAGATAATCAAAAAAATGGGATAAGAGAAAATTTAGGAGATACTATATGGTATGTGGCGATGATTTGTGATTTCTTCGGTTGGGACATAGAGGATATTTTAAAAGAAAATATAAAAAAACTTCAAAAAAGACACCCTAAAGGTTTTTCTAAAGAAACCGCCAAAAAAAACAAAAGAAAAGATTGGAACGAGTAAGTAATGTTTGCAATTATTCCCTTTGTTTTTTTAAAAATAGTAAAATGAAAAATTATAAGCCCATTCATAAAGAATTATATTCAGGAAAATGGCAAAAATTCTCTCTTTGCGAACAACTCGGGAATATCGGGAGTGAAGTCGGCAGAGCATATAGGTGGCAAGGAAAAGACAAAAATCTTTTTCGGGGTGCAGTTGAACGAGCATTAGAACTCTTTGACTTAACATTAGATGACCCTCGTTGGAAAGGAAGATTGAGAGAAATCGGTCGAGTTAGAGAAGTATTTTTAGACGCAATTTCGGGAGGAAAAGAATACAAAAGTTCCTTAAAGGACTTAGAACAATATTTCTTTCATTTTGCCTATTGCGCTAACTTAAAAAAAGATAAAAAAGTGTAAGAAAATATTATAATTTTATGAAAAATTAGGGGTGTAGCTCAACTGGAAGAGCATTGGTCTCCAAAACCAAAGGTTGCAGGTTCGATCCCTGCCACCCCTGCTGAAAAGTAAAAAACGCTGAATGCGTTTTTTATTTTATGGTAGAGCAAAGGGAAAGACGAGATTTATCTCGTAGCACGCGACGAGCGTAGCGAGAAGTCAAGATGAGAACTTCGTTCTCATCGCCTCCTGCCACCCCTGCTGCAAATTTTCGCTTCGCTCAAATTTTATAATATTATTAAAATACCGAGGTCTGACCCCGGTAATTTAATACTGGTAGGACAACGACAAAAAATGACTGGGTTAAACCCAGTCATTTTTTATTCTTCTCTAAAAAGATTGATAAAAGACAAAAAGGGAGTATTTTAAAAGAAAGAGCGAAAAATAAATTTATGGTTGATAATCTTAATAAAAAAGAAACAAATAAAGCATTAGCTTTAGCTGACTATAAAAATATTTGGACACCTTTTTGTTTTATTGACGAATCAGGAACTTTAGACATAAAAAGCCAACCGTATTTTACGGTTGGAATGATAAAATGCTCACAACCATATTACCTGCAACAAAAAATAAAATATATTAGGTCTAAAAATAGGTTTTGGTGGGAATTGAAATTTAATAATCTGAATAAAGTTAAAATAAATATTGCATCAGAAGTTTTGGACACTTTATTTGAAACAAAAAGTGTGAAATTTGCTTCTTATACAATAGACAAGAGAAGTGAGTATTTCAAAAAAGAGTTTAACGAAAATCCTTGGATTGCTTATGAGCAAATCGTTAAACAATTATTAATAGGAAATTTAGGCAAAAACGAGGTTTTAATAGTTTTAGCAGATGATATGACTGCACCAAAAATTATAAAGTTTGAGGTTAATGTTAAAAATAGCGTAAATAACAAGTTTAAAAGATTAGCCATTGCCGGAGTTTGCCGTTTGGATTCAAAAACAAATGACTTATTACAATTAACAGATTTGTTAATTGGTTCAATAAACTATGAACTACTACTTAAAGAAAAAATTATTGATAAACCATCTTTATATAAAGGAAAATTCGTGGAAAGATTTAAGGAGAATTTAGGCGTCAAAACACTAACGAATAATTTTAGAAATTATACTTTTAACATTCATTTTCATCATGACGATAGTAAATTAGAGTAAAAAGAAAAAGGGCCATCGGCCAATCGAGCCGACGCCCTTTCTCAATACTATACTTACAGTATAGTAATTTATATAACCTTGTCAAGCCCAAAATTACTAAAATCAAAATAAAAGCTCTTAAATCAAACTAACTCAAAAATTATGTCAAAAGAAAAAATAAAAAATATCGTTAATAAATTAATTATTAATTAGATGGAAAATTATAAATCCATTCATAAAGAATTATCTTCGGGAGGTTGGCAAAATCTTTCTCTTTGTGAGCAACTCGGGAATATCGGGAGCGAAGTGAGTAGAGTGCTTCGCTGGAAAAATGAAAATCAAGATAACTTCAAAAATGCCGTGTCTCGAACCCTTGAACTTTTTGACCTAACATTAGGGGACCCCCGTTGGATAGAACGATTGCGAGAAATTGCTCGAGCCAGAGAAGTTTTTTTAGATGCAATTTCGGGAGGAAAAGAATATAAAAGCTCTTTAAAGGACTTAGACAAGTATTTTTTTCATTTTGCCTATTGCGCTAACTTAAAGAAAGACAAAGAAGCGTAAGAAAATATTATAATTTTATGAAAAATTAGGGGTGTAGCTCAACTGGAAGAGCATTGGTCTCCAAAACCAAAGGTTGCAGGTCCGATCCCTGCCGCCCCTGCCATAAAATAAAAAACACTAAATGTGTTTTTTATTTTATGGTAGGGCAAAGGGAAAGACGAGATTTATCTCGTAGCGCCCTGCCGCCCCTGCTGCAAATTTTCGCTTCGCTCAAATTTTATCATATTATTAAAATACCGAGGTCTGACCCCGGTAATTTAATGTTAGTGGACAACGACAAAAGATGACTGGGTTTAACCCAGTCATCTTTTATTCTTCTCCAAAAGGATTGATAAAAGATGAAAAAGGGAGTATTTTAAAAGAAAGAGCGAAAAATAAATTTATGAGAGAAAAAATTAAGAAATTTATAAAACAATACTTAGGAGCAATAATGATTATAATTGGCACAGGACTTTGTGCATATAACATTTTTGGCTTTTCCTATAGAACTAGCTATGGTCTTCGTTTACCTGCAGTGGGAGCTGAGAAGATAGTAGGAGTAGCTTATTTTTATTATCCTAACACCCTTTTATCAATTTCAATTGGTGCTATGTTAATCGTTAGTGGGATTCTCATTATTAAAAATAAATAT
This sequence comes from uncultured Candidatus Saccharibacteria bacterium, assembly GCA_964383715.1. Classification (GTDB taxonomy): domain Bacteria; phylum Patescibacteriota; class Minisyncoccia; order Minisyncoccales; family CG1-02-41-26; genus CAYLHU01. Next base: position 63,411 of record CAYLHU010000001.1, on the reverse strand, counting down.
AAAAGTCGAGGACTTAATTAAAAAAATATGAAAAAACATCAGTACAAGATAATTTCAGTTCATAGATCAAAAGCAGAGAAAGTGCTTAACGATCTTGGGATAGATGGGTGGGAATTATGTGGCACCATTTTAGAAGGCTACGGAGAGAATGCTACGATATACTTGTTTCTTAAAAAAGAGACATAAAAATTACGGAGGTCTGACCTCCGTAATTTAAGCAGTTAATTTTAGTTAAAAAATAAAATTATGGGACAATTTATATTTGAAAATCAATGGGTTTTGTTTTTAATAGTCGCTTGGGTTATCCCTTGGAAGGGAGTGGCATTATGGAAAGCCGCTCAAAGAGCCCAAAAATGGTGGTTTGTCGCCCTTCTAATAATTAATAGTTTGGCGATTTTGCCTATTCTTTATATTTTTATTTTCAGCAAAAAGAAAAAATTAATCGGAGAGTTGGGATAGTAGGTAGTGAGCAATAAATAGCGAACAGTGGGATGGGGAAATACGGAGGTCTGACCTCCGTATTTTTTCTTCATTTTTTTGATAAATATTGATTTGACAAACATTTATCTAAAATATATACTTATAATGTATAGGTTTATATGGAATTTGTATAGGTTTACGGAAAATAAGTTTCAATTTATGGAGTCAAAATTACTAACAATAGGTCAAGTGGCGAGTATAGCTGGAGTTTCTATCCAAACTCTCCGTAGATGGGATAAATCAGGCAAGCTGGTTTCTATTCGCCAAAAAAAGGGAGACCATAGATATTATAAAAGATTTGTTGTAGAAGAATTTATTAGAGACAATACAAGTGACTTGTTCAAATCGGCTAAAAGATGGGCTGTTAGTAAATCTGAAAGCGAAATACCATCTCTTTTTTATTGCCAAGATATATCAGTTTTTCAGGCGCGATTATCAAAATTAGAAAATGATTTGGGAAAAGTAGAAAGATTGAAGAAAATGTTTCCATTAATTACAGCTATTGCCGGTGAAATTGGTAATAATTCTTTTGACCATAATCTTGGCAATTGGCCTGATATGTCGGGTATATTTTTTGCTTATGATTTAATTAAAAAACGGATTGTTTTAGCAGACAGAGGACAAGGTATTTTAAAAACTTTAAGAAAAGCAAGGCCAAAACTTTTAAATCACCAAGAAGCATTAAAAGTTGCTTTTACCGAAGTTGTTTCTGGCCGCGCACCAGAATATAGGGGTAATGGCCTAAAATTTGTTAAAAAAGTTATTATGTCAAACCAAATAAGTTTAATATTTTATACTGGCGATGCAATACTTAAAATTAAAGAATATAGCGCAAATTTAGATATTAATAAATCAAATGTCTATCTACAAGGATGTTTAGTATTAATTAAGTTTTAATAATATGACAATATACTTGAAAAAATTCGGTTCAACATTAAACAGCAGACAATTTGGCAGAGAGGCTTTAGCTGCTTTTAAGCCATCTCTAAAAGAAATTAAAAAAACTGAAAAAATTATTGTTGATTTTGAAGGCGTAATAACATTTACACCATCGTGGGGAGATGAGTTTTTAGGTTTTTTACTTGATAAATTTGGGAAACGATTAGAACTAAAAAATACTGGTAATCTATCAGTCCAAGCATCCATAAAAACCTTAGAAGAGGTTTATGGTGACCGATTTGTGATAAAACACGAAATAAACTACAATAAAAGCACCAATAAAGATACAGATTCGACAGAATTAAAATGTATTATTGATAAAAACAAAGAAACTATTTTTGAATTTACTTACGAATTATTAACCCAAGAAAATTTTCAAAACTTGAGAGAAAAATCATCAGCAGATGATTTTTATAAAGCGATAGAAAAATTTTTAATTCGTGAATTAGATAACAATACCTTGAAAGATGTATATCAAATCAAAACAAATAATTTTTGGCAATATAAATAAAACAAAGATTGATGTTTTTTACCAAAACAGAAAAATTAAATTTATTTAAGAAAATAAAATTATGGATAGAGAACAGGCTTTAAAATTATTAAAAGAAAATATTTCTAACGAAAACTTACGAAAGCATTGTTTTGCCGTAGAGGCGGTAATGGGTGATTTAGCATTTCATTTTGGGGAAGATAAAGAAAAGTGGAAGTTAACTGGGCTTTTACACGATATTGATTACGAAAAAGTCAAAGACGACCTTAAGGAACACTCCCTTATTGGCGCTCAAATGCTTCAAGAAGCAGGACTGGAGGTGGATATTTGCCAAGCCGTTAGAGTTCACAATGAAGCCCATGGAATTCTCCCGGAAACACAATTGGAAAAAGCGCTTTTTGTCTCCGACCCACTCACCGGCTTGATTGTGGCTTCCACTTTAGTTTTACCTTCTAAAAAAATAAGCGACCTTGAATCAAGGTCTATCTTGAAACATTTTAAAGAAAAAAATTTTGCTCAAGGAGTCAATCGAGAAATTATTAAAAAGTGTCAAGAATATCTAAATTTAACTTTAGAAGAACTTATAGAGATAGCCCTTAGAGCAATGCAGGGGATTGATAGAGATTTGGGTTTATAAATTAAAAAAGGCGACTTTTAGGGAGATTAATGGTATAATCTTAGCAATATGGTTAGAGAAAGGATTAATTCAATAATGAAGTTGAGTATGGAGAATTTAATTCTTTTTGTTCTCTATTCAAATGACAGCAAAAAACAAACTTTTGAAAACTTAGTTAAAAAATGTTTCGGCTGTTTCCCGGAAATTTTTTCCCTGAAAAATAATCCAAAGTGGCCAGACACCCGAAAGTTGGACCGTCCGTTAAGGGACTTAAGAGAAAGAAAATTAATTAAAGGGGGATCAAACACTTTTATTTCTTTAACGGATAAAGGCAAAAAAATTGGGCAGGAAACAAATAATCTTTTTTGCCAAAAAAAATTACTATAGAAATTAAATGAATAAGATAATAGTTATTATTGATATTGTATTAGTCGTTATCGCTCTTATCCTTAGCGTCTGGCTTTTAACGAAAGGATACCCCGATACATTAGGAAGTGTAATTAGTCCTTTTTAATAATTTCGTCTAATACCCGCCAAAATTTTCCAAAAGGAAACTTAGGCGAGTATAAGAATCTGCAACACAAGATTGTTTTCATAAAACAATCTTGCTAACATCTTCTAATATGTATTTTTCAATTTTATTAGCGGGCTTTTTCGGAGGAGTTGTAAGAGGATTAATCGGTTTTCTAAAGCATAAATTTGCCTATAAAAATGTTCCCTTTGAACTAAATAATTTTTTAGTTACGGTTTTTCTTTCTGGGGTAATAGGGTTATCAGCAGCCACGGCAATAAAAGAAATTGGTTTTAACCTTGAAGGAGTTTTTAGCCCCGCTCTAAGTTTTATTATCGGTTATGCCGGTGGGGATTTCATTGAAAACATTTATAAAATTATAATTGGAAAATCCTCGCTTTACAAAGACGAAAAAAGTTAAAAAACAATGAGTTTAGTTAAGAATCTGATTAAGAATAGATGGTTAAAGACCCCTGAAATCATTGATGCTTTTCGGCATATAAAAAGAATTGATTTTTTGCCTGAAGAATTAAAAAATTTAGCCGAACTCAATGAGGCCTTGGCAATAGGCGAGGGACAAACGATTTCCCAGCCGTTGGTTGTCGCTTTTATGCTGGAACTTCTAAAACCTCAACCCGGGGAAAAAATCTTAGACATAGGCGCCGGCAGTGGGTGGACAAGCGCCCTCCTTGCTTATATTGTGAGTAAGGAAAAATTTAATGAAAAATCAAAGGGAAGGGTTATAGCGATAGATATAATTCCTAAATTGATGAAATTCGGCAAAAATAATGTTTCAAAATATAATTTTATAAAAAAAGGAGTCGTTAAGTTTTTTTGCGCTGATGGTTCTAAAGGTTATCCCGATATCTCCTCTTGCTCTGGTCTTTCCGAAGGATTTGATAAAATTTTGTGCTCGGCGGCGGCCAAAACGAATATCCCTGTATTATGGAGAAAACAATTAAAAAAAGGAGGAATAATTGTCGCTCCGATAGATTCTTCAATCTGGTTTTTTGAAAAAGAATCAGAGAATCGTTTTCAAGAAGTAGAGTACCCCGGTTTCAGTTTTGTTCCCTTAATTAAAAATTCAAAATGATAAGTAATTTTTTAAAGATAAAAAAAACAAAGAGATTTTCTCCAATTTCAATTTTAGTTTTGTTTTTAGTCCTAATAGTCGCCGTTTTTTATTGGCAAATTAATATTCCGGTTGAAAAATACTCTCAAAAAGAAACTATTTTTAATATTAAAAAAGGAGACGGATTGTTTGACATTTCTTCTAATTTAAAAAAGGAAGGGCTAATTAATTCTAAATTCTTGTTTAATTACACGGCTACTGTCCGAAATATCCAAAATAATTTACAGGCGGGAGAATACGCTCTATCGCCGACAATGAGTATATCTAAGATATTGAAAATTATTAATCAAGGAGAAACAGTTAAACAAGAAATCACCATTATTGAGGGTTGGGGATTAGGAGATATTGGTCAATATCTTGAGAGTAAAGGACTTTTTCAAGCAGAAGAATTCTTTGAAATAGCGGGGTTTCAAAATCTTAATTATCCTAAAGCCAAAGATTCCCCCGAACCAAAAGATTTTTCTGAAGAATTCGGTTTTTTGAAAGAAAAGCCAAAGAATGTAGGGCTTGAAGGTTATCTTTTCCCCGATACTTATGAAATAGACGAGGAAGAGGGGATAGAAAATATTATTAGAAAAACATTAAGAAACTTTGATAAAAAATTTAATTTAGAGTTGAGAAAAAAAGTTGAGGAACAGGGAAGAAGTTTATATCAGGTTTTGACAATGGCGTCTTTATTGGAAAAAGAAGTAAAGACATACGAAGATAAAAAAAATGTCGCTTCCATTTTATGGAAACGGTTAAGAAATGGTTGGCCCCTTCAAGTTGACGCCAGTGTAATTTATTTAACAGGCAAAAAAAGTTTATCTTTGACAAAAGAGGATTTAGAAAAGGATTCCCTTTACAATACTTATAAGTATCTCGGTTTGCCCTTGGGCCCCATTTGTAACCCTGGTCTTGATAGTATCAAAGCAACGATTTATTATGAAGAAAACCCCTATTGGTTTTATTTGACAACTCCCGAAGGAGAAACTATTTTCAGCAAAACATTGGAGGAGCACAATACTAATAAATGGAAGTATATTAAATAAACCAACAATATAATGAATACTCTTCTAAAAAATAAAAAAGTTGCTTTTATAATCGCTTTCAATGATTTTCGCGACGAGGAGCTTTTTATCCCTCAAAGTATTTTTAGAGCCGAAGGAATTGAAACAAAAATAGTCAGTGAGAAAAAGGGAAGGGCTATTGGAAGTTATGGAGGAGATGTTAATGTTGATTTAACATTGGACGAATTAAATGTTTCTGATTTTGATGCCATTGTTTTTATCGGGGGGAGTGGAGCAATGAAATATATTGAAAATGAAAAATGTCATCAGATAGCCCAAGAGATGCTGTCTCAAAATAAAATTTTGGGAGCAATTTGTATAGCCCCGACGATTTTAGCTCGAAGTGGCGTTTTAAAGGGGAAAAAAGCTACTGTCTGGTCAACTAATTTAGATAAATCGGCAATTAAGATATTAGAAGGAGAAGGGGTCGATTACCAAAAGGAAAATGTGGTTATTGATGGGAATATTATAACCGCTTCTGGACCTCAAGTAGCTCGAAAGTTTGGAGAGGTATTGATAAGGGGTCTTGTATAATTTTTAAAACCTGCTATACTCAAATTACAATTAATAAATCGCCGCAGACAATAGGTTTGCTTATCCGCGTTAAATAAGTTCGGATTAGCAGGTAAATCCTATTTAGGCAAGTAAAGTTTTTTAGAATATCTGCGGTGAAACAGATATTTTTTTATGGCAAAAACAAAAGAAGAGAAAAAAATAATGATAGGGGACTTAGGGAAAAAAATTGAAGAGAAAGAAAAAATAATTTTTCTTGATTTTAGCGGTTTAAGTTCTGATAAACTTTTTGATTTAAGAAAAAAATTGAGGGACTCCGAATGCGACCTAAAAATCGTTAAGAAAAATCTTTTAAAAAAGGTTTTGGAAAAAGCGGAAGAAAAAAAGTTTCTTCAAGGGATTGAAGAAATTGAGGGTCAATTAGCTTTGGTTTTCAGCTCGGAAGACGAGTTGGCTCCCAGTAAAATTTGTTATCAATCCTCAAAAGAAAATGAAAATCTAAAAATTTTAGGCGGAGCGAGTAGGGACAAAAAGCAAAATCAAAAATATATCCTTTTAACTCCTGAAGAAATTGATAAATTTGCCCAATTGCCTTCAAGGGAAGAATTGTTGTTTAAATTAGTTTATAGTTTAAAGAGCCCTATTTCGGGCTTAGCCAATGTCTTTAAGGGCAATATTAAAGGTCTGATATGTGTTTTGGCAAAAGCCAAAGCATAAACTTAAAAATCAAAAATCAAAAATCAAGATGAAAAAGTAAAATGTAAAAAATATTTTCGAATATTTTGCGTTTTGACTCTTGTATTTTGAATTTAGTTAATATGACAGAAGAAAAAAAAGCGGAAAAATCAAAAGAAGAATCCATTGAGATTCCTAAAAAGTTTGAGAAGTTAGTTAAGGAAATTGAAGAGATGAAGACCGTTGATTTAGCGGAATTAGTTCAGGTCTTAGAGAAAAAATTCAATGTTTCTTCTTCTCCTCAAATGATGGTTGCTCCAGCAGCCAGTGCTTCGGCTGGCGCTTCAGCAGGTCCGGAAGAAAAAAGTTCTTTTAATATAGAACTGGTCGGGATAGGGGATAAGAAGATAGAAGTTATTAAGGTTATTCGAGACCTGACTCAAAAGGGGCTGAAAGAATCAAAGGACTTAGTTGAAGCAGCTGAAAAAGAACCTCAAGTAGTAAGGGAAAACGTTAGGAAAGAAGAAGCCGAAGAAATCAAGAAAAAATTTGAAGCAGCCGGTGCCAAAGTGGAATTGAAATAGTTTTATCCAAAGGTGTAAATAAAAAACCCACCCAATTTTCCCGGGGTGGGTTTTTAGTTCTGCTGAAGTTCACTTTCCTTTTTCTTCGGTTGCCCTTCGATCGAAATAATAAACTTTGCCCCTCTTTGTGAGCGTTACCGTCACGATGACGGAATCCTCGGGCTCAACATTAAAGGCAAGTCCCATCGACATTTCTTTACCGGATTCGGTAATGGCATTATCCGGGAAATAACGATATTCTGCTCCTCTTAAGCCATTTTCGGAGTGAATAGAGAGATAACTGCTCACGAGAATCACCAGGACAGAAAGTGACAGAACTGCTACAAATCCGAATAATATTTTCCATCTCGCTTTTGTTCCCATCTTCATCTTTTTTACCTCCTTTATGATTATGGTTAATTTTTAATTTTTAAACCGATAAATCTTTATCGGCTACTGCTTAGATGATAGCATACATTTTTAATTTCGTCAATAGCGAAAAAATAAAAACTAATAAAAATAAATTTTTGAACAATTTCCGTTAAATAAAAAACTTCTCTCTTAATTTTTCTCTCAACAAATTCAGGTGCATTCTATGACGATCGTCCCAAAACGCACCCAAATGTAAAGATAGACAGGATAAGGCAAAAGAAACATTTTATAACAAATATCGCCGATCGTCAGGATTTGTTATAAAATAAATAAATAGATAGATATAGGCAAAAAAGGGAGAAAAAGGGGGAAAAAGGTCATTCTAGGACGATCGTCCCAAAACGCACCCAAATGTAAAGATAGACAGGATAAGGCAAAAGAAACATTTTATAACAAATATCGCCGATCGTCAGGATTTGTTATAAAATAAATAAATAGATAGATATAGGCAAAAAAGGGAGAAAAAGGGGGAAAAAGGTCATTCTAGGACGATCGTCCCAAAACGCACCTAAATAACATCTTAATGTTCTATCAACGAGACCCGGACTCGTTGATAGATTTTAAATTTAGAATAGATAATGCCCCAAAATTGAGAGTATGACCAAGATTAAAATTAAAATCAAGACCTTTTTTACACTTTCAGGGATTTTTAAATATATCTTTCTTTTTTCTTTTTTGATGAAAATAAGAAGCAGAACTCCGAAAAACTCTTTTAGGGTCTCTTTTTCATTTTTAAAAATCCTTTTTAATTCTCTCGGGCTTCCCAAATCCTTTATTTCTCCCAATAGGGATTCTTCCCGAAGACGAATAAATAATTCTTGGTTTAACACCAGCATCTTGTCTCTCTCGACTAATTTCCCCTTTACCATATTTGAAAACATTTTTTGAGTAGGGGATTCGCTTTCTTCAATTTCTCCAATCTCAAACAATTCTTCTCCCCTAATTAAAATATTTTTCAATCCATTTTTTTGGGAAAAATAAATAAAAAAATCGTTGGTTAGGGAAAAAATTGACAAACTTAATCCTTCTAACCATTTGTCGTTCTGTTGCTCCCGTTCTTTTCTCAAAAAATCGTTTGATTTTTCCAAAACCCCCTTAAAAGAAATCTCTGCTCCTCTTTCCGGCAAATGATAATATTCATTTTTTATAATTTCTAAAAGTTCCGAAAGATTATCGTAGTCCTTTCTTGGTTTATTCAACGCAATAACCAAATAAAGATTACCTAACTCACATTCTTTTTTAGAGGAAGGGGAATAACAAAATGACTTCAAGATAATATCCCTTCTCTTTTTAGGATTAAAGTAAAAAATAAAATTCTCCATTGTCTTAATTAATTTCTTTTATTATAGCAGAACTTTCAGAAATTGGCTAAAAATGTTAGAATGAAATTGGGAGAAAGGGTGGTTAGCTCAGTGGTAGAGCATTGCATTCACATTGCAGGGGTCACAGGTTCAAATCCTGTACCACCCACAGTAGTTGTTGAAATGTTGGAATGTTGGTCGGTAGGTTAATAAGATAATACTGGGTTTAACCTCGTCAGATTTCTGCTTCTTGTCAAGGGCGAAATCTTGACAAGCGGGAATCAGTATGCTAAGATTGAAATAGAAAATTAAAATCTTTTATACAATTGCAATCTTCAGTATTCTTACGTAATCCCCGATCTCTCCGGCTCTCATTTCCCCCACTTCTCACTTCTTCAAATGAGAACCGGATGTAAAGAGGCAGGACTCCCAAATCCTGCCTCTTTTTCTTTCTTTAGATATTTGTTATTATTAATTAATAATCGTTTAAAATAATGTTAGAATCATCTCCGAAGAAAAATATATATTTAATGTGGTTGAAATGGCATTTCAAAGAAGTTCCCTTAAAGATATTAAAAGTTTCTAAGGGTTTTTTAGTTTTTAATTTCAATTATTTTTCCGTTTTTTCTCTTTTGAAAACTCTTTTTGCTCCTTGGCGAAAATATAAAGAATCATATGGTCGGGGATTTGACCTCAAAAGATTTTTAGAAACATTTATCGGTAATATGATTTCCCGGACTTTGGGACTGATTGTGAGAGTTTTCCTCATCTTCGTCGGTTTATTGACCGAAATTTTTATTTTTGCCATCAGTGTTTTTATTTTTCTTTTTTGGTTTCTTTCCCCCTTTATTTCCATTTATCTTCTTATCTTAGGAATCCAATTAATATAGGGGAAACTTGTTAAGTGGGCGAGAACTGCGATTAAATACCAATAAGTTCGGGTCTTGTCTAAAAAATTAAGTAATATGTTCAGATTAAAAAATACTTCAATTTATCAATCCTTAAAATTGGGAGAAACCCTGTTATTCAAATTTACTGACTTTTTCAAAGTTTTGTTTCTTGTATTAACCGCTATTTTTCTTTTTTTCTTTTTGAAGGTATTTTCCGAGCATTTTTTAGGGCAATCCATTATTTGTTTGGTTTTAACATTGTTTTTCTTTGAAATATCTTTCTTTTTCAAGTCAAAAATAAAAAATCCGGAATCCAAACACTCAATCTCTCAATTATTAGCGGACCCCGAAAGTTATAATTTAGCAGCTTTCCTTGATTATGAGGTTGGAAAAATCTGCCGAGAGACATTAAAGTCGGTCAAAAGAAAAGAAAGCCGAGAGGCGACCAAAGAACTTCTTTTGTATTTTCTTCTTTGCTCAAAGTCGGAAGAACTGGATTTTGTTTTTGGCCGAGCAGAACTCTCTCTTTCGGAAATAAAAAAGACAGTAAAAGAAAACGTCTCTCAAATGAAAGAAAAGTGGGGTTCCGGTTTTGAAAAAGTAATATTGGAAGGAGCAAAAATCGCCCAAAGCAGAGGGAATAATAAAATCGGTATAGGAGATATTTTAATCGCTTTTTGCGAATGTGAACCGTTGGATAAGATTTTAAACTTAAATAACTTAAAAAAAGAGGATATTGAAAGTTTGGTCTTTTGGTATGAAAGAGTGAACGAAAAAGTTCTTTTTTCAAAAAAGTTTTGGGAATGCGAAAACCTCCTTAAAAAAGGAACTATTGGTCGGGACTTGGCCAGCGGTTATACTATAGCCCTGGACAAATATTCCACCGATTTGAGAGATGTTCTCAAAAAGTCCGGTTTTAGGGAAATTGTCGGTCATAAAAAAGAAATTAAAGAAGCGGAAAGAATTTTAGGGAAAGAAGAAATTAACAATGTTTTATTGGTTGGCGAACCGGGCTGCGGGCGGGGGAGTATTGTTGAAGCGATAGCTCAAAAATCATTTTTAGGCAAAAGCTCTTCTTCGGTGAATTATAAAAGGGTTCTAATTTTTGATATTGGTCAATTAATTGCCGAAACGAATTCCTCCGGGGAGACAGAATTAAAGTTAGACCAATGTTTTAACCAAGTCACCAACGCTGGCAATATTGTTTTGGTTATAGAGGAAATCCAAAACTTTCTCGGTAAAGAAAACTCTCTCGGGAAAGTGGATATTTCGGGTATTTTAAGCCGTTATTTGCCCCTATCGTCTTTTCAGGTTATTGCGGTGACATCTTATCAAGGACTTCACAGAACCTTAGAAAAAAACACCTCTTTCTCAAACCTTTTTGAAAAAGTGGAAATAGCTGAAATTTCTGAAAAAGAAACATTAGAATTATTGGAGAATCTCGTTCCTTTCTTTGAAAGAAAACATAAAAAATTTATCAGTTATAAGTCATTGAGAGAAATTTTAAAATTAAGTTCCCGTTATCTTAAAGATATTCCTTTCCCTGAAAAAGGGTTGCGACTTTTAGATGAATCAATGAGTTGGCTGGCGATGTTTAAAAAAGAGAAAGTTCTTAGAATAGAACACATCAGAAAAATCGTTTCTGAAAAAACGGAAATCCCTTTAGAAGAACTTGAAGAGAAAGAGAAAAAGACATTATTAAACTTAGAAGACCTAATTCACCAAAGAATTATTAATCAAGAAGAAGCTGTTTCTGAAGTGAGTTCATCTATTAGAAGAGCAAAAGCTGAAATACAAACCAAAAATGGACCAATTGGTTCGTTTATGTTTTTGGGACCGACCGGGGTTGGCAAAACAGAGACCTCCAAGGCGTTGGCGAAAATTTATTTCGGCTCGGAAAGAAAAATGATAAGATTGGATATGTCAGAGTTTCAAACGATTGGCGATATTAAAAGATTGATAGGGGATAGCGACGGGCAAGAAGGCCTAATTACCGTTCCGGTCAGGGAAAACCCTTTTTCTTTAATTTTATTGGACGAAATTGAAAAAGCCCATCCAAATATTTTAAACTTGTTTTTACAGATATTGGACGAAGGTTGGGTTACTGATGGAATCGGCAGAAAAATTGATTACAAGGAAACTTTAATTATTGCCACTAGTAATGCCGGATCGGAAGTTATCAGGGAAGACATTAAACAAAATAAAGAGTTAGTTATGGTAAAAGAGGATCTTTTGGACTATCTTTTTCGCGAAAGAATGTTTAGACCAGAGTTTATCAACAGGTTTGACGCCATAGTCGTTTTCAAGCCCCTAACAAAAGACAATCTTCTTTTAATTTGCCATCTATTAATTAAGAAATTAGCCGACAATCTCAAAGACAGAGGAATAGAACTTGAAATAACAAAAGAACTAAAAGAGAAAATCGTTGAATTGGGATATTCTCCTCAATTTGGAGCCAGAGAGATGAAAAGAGTTATCCAAAATAATGTGGAAAATGTTTTAGCCGAAGCCCTTTTAAGTGGTAAAATAAAGAGAGGAGACAAGGTAAAGGTCGGAGCAGAAAACTTTAACTTAGTTATCTATGATTAAAAAAACATTATTATTAGTTATTTTAGGAGGAGTAATAATCATTATCGCGGCCGTTTTGATTATCTGGAGTCCCTTTTCACCCAATGCTTCGCTGATTATTGAAAAGGCCATAACCAAGCTTGTTGATTCAAAGGACTTTAAGATCGAAGGAAAAATATCAGCTGAAGTTTGGGCCAAAACAGGAGATGAGAATAAAGAACCACAAAAAGTAGAGGTCTCTCTTTTAATATCGGAAACTTTTAGCGATTCCGGGACAGAAGACGCCAAGACCTCTTCCGACTTTAATTTAACATTTGGAGTAGAAGGAATAAATGTGAATGTTGGAGGAGAAATTGTGGGAGTAAAAGATGAAATTTATTTTAAAGTTACCACTTTGCCAACTATTCCCTTTTTAGAAGGAAGTTTTGATAGCATTAAAGACCAATGGATAAAAATCGACATTAATAATATAAGGGAACAATTAGGGCAATTACCAAAAGAGGAAGCAGTTAGTCAAGAGGAATTCATTAACGACATTAAGAAGATAGCAGAAGGAAAGAATTATTTTAAAATAAAGAAAAATCTTGGCAAGGAGAATCTTGATGAATTAAAGGTTATCCATTACCTCACAAGAGTAGATAAGGAAACAATTAAGGATTCTATTATTGGACTTATGGATGCCAATAAAGAATATCTTTCCGAAGAAGAAAAGGGAATCTACGAAAATGAATTGGATAATTTCTTGAAAGGATTTGAGGAAAATTTTGATACTGCCTGGGAAAAAATAGATCCTTTAGAAATTGATTTTTGGCTTCACGAAAAGGACTCATCTTTATACCAAGTAGCTATGGAAAAAGAAATGAGTGCCAAGGACTTTGAAATGGAAGAAATTGAAAAAATAAAATTGAATTTGGTTTTTAATTTTCTTGATGTTGACAAAAAAATGGAAATAATTATTCCTAAAGAGTTTAAGCCCATTGAAGAGATAATCCCCTTATTTTTACCTGAAAGTTTACCTGTTGAGTAAGTTTCCTAGTAATTAAAGATTTTCTAAAAAATCTTTTTTGCCACTAAAATTCTATTTAGAAACATCAATAGTGGAAAAACTGTGGATAAACACCCTCTTTTTAAAGAGGGTGTTTTTCATTTAGCTCGTGATAGCAAGACAAATCCTTTAGCCTCATTCTTTAAATAGGGGGGTTATAAAGTGGTTGACATTGAGGGGGAAATGGGATAAAAAGGATACAGATGGATAATTGTGGATAAAGGTGGGGATAAGTTAGGGTTTCTGGGGATAACTTTAAAAGAGCGAAGCGAGCGAGAACCCAGCACTTATTTCTATAGAAACACAAAATAGGCATTAACATTATCGTTTAGAATTACAAAATTAAAACCCTTGTAATACTTCTGTAAAAATAAGTGCTGGGTATACAATTTTCTAACATCTCAGCGGTGCCCTTCGGGCTTGCTTCGCTGAGAAAATTGACATGTTTTCAGGTGAATACTTATATAAAATAGACGGCAAAAAAAGAGTATCTATTCCTATTAAGTTTAGGCAGTTATTAGGAAAAAAGGCCTTCATTACCCGCGGTCTTGATGGCTGTCTTTTCTTACTTTCTTCGAAGGAGTGGGAAAAATTAGCTAAGAAGATTTCCCAACTTCCCCTCACTCAATCAGATGCCCGAGGATTTGCCCGAACTATGCTATCCGGAGCGATGGAGGTGAACTTGGATAAATTAGGAAGAATTCTAATCCCTGATTATTTAAAAAAATACGCTTCTTTGGGAGAAAAAATAATTGTAGCCGGACTTTATAACCGAATTGAAATTTGGGATGAGAAGAAGTGGGACTCTTACAGAGAGAAAACCGAAAAAGAAGTAGGGGATATAGCCGAAAGGTTAAAAGAATTAGGCATTTAAGCACTTCTCTTTTCGACGAGCTCACTTTGCTCATTTGCAGGCGATGAATGCTCCGCATTCATCTTAACTCAGCCCTTCGGGCTTCGTCTATGATTCACATTCCTGTTCTTCAAAAAGAAATTCTCCATTATCTTGACCCAAAAGCAAATGAAAATTTTGTTGATGCTACAATCGGCTGGGCAGGCCATACCTTGTCTATCTTAGAAATGATTGAACCGGATGGACAGGTTTTAGGGATTGAAACAGACTCGGATTTATATCAAGAACTAAAAAACAGAGAAACAAACGAGAGCGGGCTGGTTTTAGTTAATGACTCTTATGTCAATTTAGAAAACATTGTTGAAAATTATGATTTCGGACCCATAAATGGAATCTTGTTTGACTTGGGAATGTCAAGTTGGCATTTGGAAAAATCGGGAAGGGGATTCAGTTTTCAAAAAAACGAACCTTTGGATATGAGATATTCCCAAAAAGGAGAAAACTATTTGACCGCTGAAAAAATAATTAATAATTGGTCTTACAAAGAAATAGAGGAAACCTTAAAAAAATATGGGGAGGAAAGGTTTTCTAGGAGTATTAGTAAGATGATTATTGAAGAAAGAAAAAGACTGCCAATAGAAGAAACGTTTCAATTAGTTGAAGTTATTAGAAAGTCAGTGCCGATTTGGTATACCAAAAAAAGAATCCATTTTGCCACTAAAACATTTCAGGCGTTAAGAATTGTCGTTAATCAAGAATTGGATAATATTGAAAAGGCACTCCCTCAAGCCCTAAATGTCTTAGAGAAAGGAGGAAAAATAGCAGTTATTTCTTTTCATTCCTTGGAAGACCGACTAATCAAGAACTTTTTCAAAGAAAAAAAGAGAGAAGGCCTTTTAGAAATTTTAACAAAAAAACCAATTGGCCCATCGTCTGAAGAAATAAAAGAAAATCATCGTTCAAGGTCGGCAAAATTAAGAGTTGCTAAAAAAATATGAAAAAAAGATATTCGAACCTTATATTAATTCTAAACGGATTTTTGATTTTAACTTTATTGGTCTCCTATGTTTTTCAGTTGGAAAAATTAACCAAAGAGAGTTATTTAATCGAAAAAAATCAATCGCAAATCAAAGAATTAGAAAAAGAAAACCTAACTTTAGGTCAAGAGTCCTATCAATTGGTCTCTTTAGAAAAAACCGAAAATAAAATAAAATTTCTCGGCTTTACTGAAACTGAAAAAATCAAGTATATTCCCATTTCGGTCAACTATTTAGCTGGAGAAATTCGCTAATTGATACGAACAACGCGATTAAATTTGTATATTAGCATTGATTAAATGGAAAACTGGAGAATAAAATTTATATTTTTTTTCTTATTTTGTTTCGCCGCAGTAGTTATCTTTCGGCTCTATTATCTTCAAATTAAAAAAGGGGAACATTACAAGGCCTTGGCTTTAGGCCAACAAATTTCTTCTCAAGAAATAGAAGGGAAAAGAGGAGAGATTTTTTTTAGAGACAAAAGCACTCCTTTAGCCAAGACCGAAAAAAGAAATTTAATTTATATTTACCCTGAAAAAATATTAAAGGGAGAATCTGAAGAAAAAGTTCGTTTTTTGGATTCTATTTTAGAGGAAACAGAAAAAGAAATTTATTCTCTCCTTGGGAAAGGGAAGACACTAAAAAGGGAGGTCTCTCAAGAAAATTTGGAAAAAGTAAGAGAGAGTGGATTGGAAGAGGATATTAAAACAGAGGAATTATGGGGGAGGATATATCCCCAAGAAGAAATAGCTTCCCATATTGTCGGCTTTTTGAACGAAGAAATGGAAGGCCAATATGGGATTGAAGGATATTATGACGAGATACTAAAGGGAGTAAAAGGATTCAAAAAGGAAGGAAAATCCCCATTTGGTTATTTAACATCTTTGTTTGGGACAAAAAAAGAAAATGATTTTCAGGGAGCTGATATTTTTTTAACATTGGACTACAATATTCAATATTTTTCGGAGAAAGTGTTAAAAGAGGCAAAGGAAGTATGGGATATTGATTCAGGACAGGTTTTAGTGAGCAATCCGAATACCGGTAAAATTTTAGCCGCCGCCGTTTTTCCTTCTTTCAACCCGAATAAATACGGGCAAGAGAAGGATTTAGGCACTTTTATCAATCCTCTTACTCAAAAACTTTTTGAGCCCGGTTCGGTTTTTAAACCCTTAACTTTTGCCGCCGCTATAGAGGAAAACTTGATAGAACCAAATACGACTTATGAAGATAAAGGGTGTGTTGAATTGGGGGGACCGCCTATTTGTAATTTCCAAAAAAGGGTCTGGGGCGAACAAAAAATGACCGATGTTTTGGAAGAATCGATAAATACCGGAGCGGTTTTTGTCGAACAAAAAATCGGCGAAAATCTTTTTTTGGAATACTTGAAAGATTTTAATCTTTTTGAAAAAACAGGGGTTGATTTGCAAGGAGAAGAGTTTTCCCTAAACGAAACACTAAAAAACGGATATGCTCGTGATTTTGCTACAGCCAGTTTCGGCCAAGGAATTGAGGTAACGCCTATTCAGTTGGTTCAGGCCTTCAGTTCCATAGCTAATGGAGGGTATATAACAAAGCCCCTTTTAGTGGACAGCATAGTGTATCCGAGTGGTGAAGTCGTTGAAATCAAACCGGAAATTAAAAAGAAAGTTCTTTCGGCAGACACTTGTGCCAAATTAACTTCAATGCTAATAAGTGTTATTGAAAATGGTTCGGGGAGAAGGACAAAGATTGACGGATATTTTATCGCTGGGAAAACCGGAACAGCCCAAGTCCCCTTGGTAAACGGCAAAGGATATTCCCAAGATGAAACTATCCAAAGCTTTATTGGTTTTTTCCCCGCTTTAGACCCTGAAATCATTATTTTGATTAAATTAGACAATCCCAAGAACTCAACGATGTCAGGGCACAGCGTTGTTCCTTTATTCGGAGAATTAGCCAAATATATTATTGATAGTTGGCAAATCCCTCCAAGTTATTAACTATTACATTTCTTTTGTTTTTGTGTTAAATTATCTATTAGAAACTTCATTTAAGTCGTCGTCGTTTAGTTTGGCTTAGGCCCCATCGTCTAACGGTTAGGACACCACTCTCTCACAGTGGAAATCCGGGTTCGATTCCCGATGGGGCTACTTTGAAAAAAAATGACGGAGAATGACTGGGTTTAACCCCGTCATTTTTTTTAAACTCTTTTTATTCGAGCATAAAAAGAGTTGTTACACTTTAGAACGATCGTCCTAAAGTGTAACAAAAATCTGGCGAGAATATGACGAGGTTTAACCCCGTCATTTTTTTGTTTCCAAAAAAGGTTTTTTTTGTTAGAATGAAAGAATAATATGGAAAAAATCAAACATCATTGGCATAATTTGACTCCCGAAAAAGTGTCCCTGATTCTTAGAACCAACTTGAAAGAGGGACTTTCGGAGAATGAAATAATAAAACGGCAAAGAGATTTCGGCCCAAATGAACTTCCCAAGAAAAAACCTTTATCCAAATTAAAAATATTTTTGGAGCAACTTAAAAGTCCTCTGATTTATATTTTGATAATCGCCGGGATTATAACTTTAGTTTTGAAAGAATGGACCGACTCAGTAGTGATTTTCGCTGCTGTTTTTTTAAATACTGTTGTTGGTTATATCCAAGAAAACAAAGTATCAAACGCTTTAAGAGAATTAAAAAAGATTTTAAAAGTTAAGTCCATATGCTTCAGAGATGGAAAGGAAAAGGAAATTTTCCAAAAAGATTTGGTTCCCGGGGACATTATAATACTTAAGGCCGGAGATAAAGTGCCTGCTGACGGAAGAATTATTAAAAGTTCAAATTTAAAAATAAACGAGGCGTCTTTAACAGGAGAATGGTTATTAGCTGAAAAACACTCAAATATTTTAACCGAAGATACCCCGATGGCTGACAGGGATAATATGGTTTATATGGCGACAATTGTTGGGGATGGAGAAGGCAGAATTTTGGTTACTGGGACAGGTCTCTCAACTGAAATTGGAAAAGTAGCTGCTATGATCCGAGAGACCAAAGAGAAAAAAACTCCTTATCAAAGAAAATTAGCTCGTTTTTCAAAAATTGTTGGAGGGATTATTGCCCTTGTTTGTTTCTTTATATTCGCTGAGGGGATGGCAACCAAAGGCGAGTTTGTAGAAATGTTTACTATCTCCGTAGCAGTAGCAGTGGCTGCTGTGCCCGAGAGCTTGCCAGTAGCAATGACCGTCATTTTAGCTCTGGGCATGCAAAGAATTTTAAAAAAGAAGGGTCTTGTCAGGAAATTAGCTTCAGCTGAAACCCTGGGAAGTACTTCAATAATCTGTACTGATAAAACTTTAACTTTAACCCAAGGAAAAATGACTGTGAGTGAAATTAAAAGCGAGGCTGAAGTTTTTTGTCTTAAAATTGCCGCTCTCTGCAATGAAGCGTTTATAGAAAATCCCCAGGACTTAGAGCCCTTTTGGCGAATTCGAGGAAGACCCACAGATAAGGCCTTAATTTTAGCAGCGGTAAAAGCAGGGTTAAAAAAACAAGAACTGGAAAAGGAATTACCAAAAATTGATGAAATCCCTTTTAATTCTCAAAACAAGTTCATTGCTACACTGCATCAGAGGGGACAGGGGAATATTTTATTTCTCTCTGGAGCTCCGGAGAAAATTATTAGTTTAAGTTCTAAAATCAAGAACAAAGAAGGCAGAAACATAATTACCAAAAAAACTCTTTTAGAATTAAACCAGGGATTAGAAAATCTGACTAAAAAAGGATTAAGGGTTATTGCCGTGGCCTATAAAGAAACAAAAGAAACAGAAATTTTGAAAGATAAAATAAACGATTTAACTTTTGTCGGGTTTATTGGATTAAAAGACCCTTTAAGAGAGGGCGTGAAAGAAGCAATTAAAATTTGTAAAAAAGCAGGAATGCGGCCGATTATTGTTACCGGGGACCATTTGCTTACTGCCCAGTCAATAGCTAAAGAATTAGATTTAGTCGTGAAAAAAGAAAATGTTATAGAGGGAAAAGATTTAGATACGTTATCAGATACTGAACTTCAAAAAAAATTAAATAAAATTAATATTTTCGCTCGAGTTGAACCTCGTCATAAATTACGAATCATTCAGGCATGGCAGGATAGAAAAGAAGTCGTGGCTATGACAGGGGACGGCATCAACGATGCTCCAGCCCTCAAAAAAGCGGATGTCGGAGTGGCTCTGGGTTCAGGTACAGATGTTGCCAAAGAAGTTTCTGACCTTATTTTACTTAATGACGATTTTTCAATTATTGTGGCGGCGATTGAGGAAGGCCGGGCAATCCTTGATAATATCAGAAAGGTCATCACTTATTTACTTTCTGATAGTTTCACCGAAGTAATTTTAATTGGAGTGAGCCTTGTTTTTGGTTTGCCCTTGCCAATTGTAGCTGTTCAAATTTTATGGGTCAATCTCATTGAAGATGGCCCACTTGGGCTTTGTTTGGCTTTTGAGCCAAAAGAAAAAGATTTAATGAGCCAAAAACCCCAGAATCATAATATTCCCTTATTAACCAAACAAATGAAAACATTGATTTTTATTATCGGGATAATAACTGACATTTTACTTTTGAGTTTATTTTTCTGGCTTTTAAAATATTCTGATTACACAATACCTCACATTCAATCAATAATCTTTGCAGGGTTAACTATTGGTTCATTTTTTTATATTTTCTCTTGCAAGAGCTTGCGAAGAAATCTTTGGAATATAAATCTTTTTTCCAATAGGTTTTTAATTGCTGCTTGGATTTTTGGCATAGCAATGCTTTTGGGAGCTCTTTATCTGCCTCCTTTCCAAGTGCTTTTAAGAACCGTTCCCTTGAATCTTTTTGACTGGCAATTGCTTTTAGGGCTTGGTTTAGTTAATATAGTTTTAATTGAGGCCGTTAAATATTATTTTATTGTCAGACACCAAACAGAAATATAGAAAATTAACCTAATTATCCACCAAGTTTTCACATAGTGGAAACTCGGTGAATAATTAGGGCAATTAGAATAATTAAAAATTTATATGATCTGGTTCTATATTTTAATTTTGATACTATCCTGTTTCCTGCTTATAAAATCAGGGACATGGTTGGTAAAATCCTTAACTAAAATAGCCCGAACATTAAGATGGGGCGAGTTTTTGGTCTCTTTTTGCTTATTAGCCATAACATCTTCTTTGCCGGAATTGTTTATCGGACTAAGTTCGGCTTTCCATAAATTGCCCCAACTAAGTTTTGGCAATATTATCGGAGCCAATATCATCAACCTCACATTGGGGATAGGCATAGCGGCTCTTTTGTTAAAGGGATTAAAAATAGAAAGCAAAGCGGCTAAATCAAGTTTATTCTATGCTACTTTCTTTGTCTCTTTGCCCCTACTTTTAATATTGGACGGAACCCTATCCCGCTTTGACGGGATAGTTCTTCTTTTAGCTTTGGGGTTTTATTTCCGTCAAATTATTTCAAAAAAAGAGAGATTCAGTAAAACTTTCCTTAAAAATTCGCCTGAAAGAGTAGGGGAGCTTAAATTTTTATTAAAGGATTTAGGAACTTTTTTTGCTTCTTTGGCTCTTCTTCTACTTTCAGCCGAAACCGTGGTAAGAACAATTAATTTTTTGGCCGTAAAAATCAACTTGCCTTTAGTGACAGCCGGCATCTTCTTCCTCGCTATCGGAACCACCCTCCCGGAGCTTACCTTTGGCATAAGAGCGGCAAAAATGAAACATAAAGAAATGGTTTTAGGAAACTTTATTGGGACAATAATTATTAACTCAACTTTGATATTGGGTATAGTCGCTCTAATTTCCCCTTTGAAAATAATCAATTTTTCTCCTTATATTGTTGGGATTTTGTTTACTTTCATAGTAGCTGTAGCTTTCTCCTTTTTTGCCCGAACTCACAATGAGATAAACAAAAGAGAGGCCTATATTCTAATATCTATTTATTTTATTTTTGCTCTTATCCAGATATTGATATAATAAAAATTTACAAAATAAAATGGTTAGAGGTCTGACAAAGAACTCCCGACCACAGCTCTCTTGGAAATTTGGCTATTAAGAAAATGGGAGGAATATTTTAATCATTTATGTAGGGGCCACAATTTATTTTGTAGCCCCTTTCGTTTCTCATTATTTTAAGATAATCAGTACTCCGACCATTATCATGATATTACTATTATTAAACCTTTCAATTTTACTTATAAACGACCCACGATCGTGGGTCGTTTATAAGCAAAGTTTGTCAACGAGCCCCAGTCTATTAATGGAATTTATTAATAGAACTTATTGATAGAACTTATTGATAGATTTGTGTCTGTTGACATCAGATGTCAACGGACCAAATCTACCAACAAGTCCGGGTCTCGTTTATAGATTTGTTTTCAATTCATTGCTTTTTTTATTTTAGGGTGCTAAAATAATTAAAGTTTATAGAGATGAATCTTCACTTATGTCAGATTTTACTTTTATTTTAATTATTTTTTTGATTGTTTTGGTGGCAATTGTATTTTCCATTGTTTATATTAAAAAAGAGTCCCAAAAATTAAGAGGGGGAGAGAAGGACTCGGCTTTTGGACTGATTAAACAAGACCTAAAAGAAATTCGTGATGAAATAAAAGAAAGCCGAGAAAAAAATATGGAGTCCTTAGAAGGACAACTGAAAGAAAGTAGCAAAATTGTCCAAGATGTTACCAGTCGGCTCACTGAACTTGATAATACCAATAAACAAGTAATGGGGTTTGCCGAACAACTCCAGTCATTAGAGAACATTTTGAAAAATCCGAAACAGAGAGGCATCTTGGGAGAGTATTATCTTGAAGAATTATTAAAGAATGTTTTTAGCCCAAGCCAATATCAATTACAATACAAGTTTAGTGATGGAGAAATAGTGGACGCTGTAATTTTCATTAAAGATAAAATTATTCCCATTGATTCCAAGTTTTCTCTGGAAAACTACAACAGAATTATTAAAGAAAAAGACCCTGTTAGACGAGAAGGTTTAGAAAAATCATTTAAGCAGGACTTAAAAAATAGAATAGACGAAACAGCAAAATACATCAAACCCCAAGAAAATACTTTGGACTTCGCTCTTATGTTTATTCCTGCCGAAGCTATTTATTATGATTTATTGGTCAATAACATTGGAGCCATTAAATCCAACACCCGTGACTTGATTGAGTATGCCACGAAAAATAAACATGTTCATATAGTTTCTCCCAATACCTTTTACGCTTATCTCCAAACCATTTTACAGGGATTGAGGGCGTTCCAAATAGAAGATTCAGCCGTTAAAATTCGCGAGGGGGTAGAAAGGTTGGGCCGTCATCTGGCGGGATTTGATGAATATATGAAAAAACTCGGTGGTCATTTGACAACCACTTGCAACGGCTATAATATTGCTTATAGAGAGCTGGGAAAAATTGATAAAGATGTAGTCAAAATAACTAACGGTGAAAAGAAAATTGAGCCGTTACAAATAGAAAAACCGGAAGTCGTATAACTCAAAACATAGAAAATATAACGCAAGAAAATTATTGGTCTAAAAAATATAAGAAAATAAAAAATAATTAAAAATTATGAATTTAGCTATAATTAAAACAGGGGGAAAACAATACTTAGTTTCTCCGAAAGATAAAATTAAAATTGAAAAAATTAATAAAAAAGCAGGAGAAGAAGTTTCCTTTGAGGAGGTTTTATTGATTGAAAAAGAAGGGAAATTGAAAATAGGATACCCTTTCATTAAAAACGCAAAGGTGAAAGCCAAGGTTTTAGAACAGGGGAAGGGAGATAAAAAAACTATTCTTAAATATAAAGCTAAAAAACGTTACCGAGTGAAAAAGGGCCACCGTCAACTTTACACTGAAATAGAAATAACAAAAATATAATATTATAATAAAATTATATGAGCGCTATAACTATTCCTAAAAAAGAATACCAAAGATTAGTTGACAAGGCCTTTCGCTATGAGTATCTTCGCCAAATAATGGAGGAAGATATTTTTGCTTCGCCTTTAATCCGTGATGTAGAAAAAATAATTAAAGAGTTTAAGAAAACAAATCTCTATAATGAAAAATTTCTTAAGAGTTTAGAATACGGTTTAAAAAACTCTTCTTATTTTAAAAAATAATGAAAATCCTTCCTCTCCATTCAGGAATTAGGGAATATCTCAAGAAACACAAACTTGAAGCAAAATTTGAAAAACAAGAAAAATTTTTCGAAAAGAATCCTTTCTACTCAAGTTTACAAATAGAGCTCCTTGAACCGAGAAAAATGCGAATTTGGAGTTTCAGGATTAATGGAAAATATCGAGCTATTTTTATTTTTCGCAGAAAAAACACAATAGAAATAATTGATATAAATAACCATTATAAATAATCTAAAGACAAGAAGTACTAATTGAAAAATCTTCTCGGAGAAATAACAAAAAAACAGATGGCAATCGCCACCTGTTTTTTGATAGATTGAAAATATAAAATTTTTTAGTCCTGATAACCCTTTTCTAAGTTTCGGAAACTCACCCGGGGTTCGTCAAAATAAAGTTCAACTTTCCCGATAGGGCCATTGCGGTGTTTGGCAATTATAATATCGGCAATATGTTTTCTGTCCGTTTCCGGTTTATAACGGTCTTCTCTATATATAAACAAAACCACATCGCTATCCTGTTCAATTGCTCCCGATTCGCGAAGGTCAGCCAATCTTGGTATTTGGGGGATTCTCTGTTCCACCGCTCTTGATAATTGAGAAAGAACTAAAACTGGGACATTGAGTTCCTTCGCCAACCCTTTCAAGGCCTTTGAGTTTTCAGTCACTTGCTGAACCATACTGAAATTTGAATTCCTTGAATCCATTAATTGTAAATAATCCACAATTAAAAGGCCTAATCCTTTGTCCATCTGTAATCTTCGGGCCATAGCTCTCATTTGGAGTATATCTGTTCCAGCCGCGTCATCAATATAAATTGGCGCTTCTGATAAAACCCCCATCGCCTGTTGGATTCTTTGAAAATCGTTATTTTCCCCCTGGTCGGAAAGACGGCCAGTCCTTAGTTTCCACAAGTCAACATCTGATTGAGAAGCGATTAATCTGTCAATAATTTGGTCTCTGGACATCTCTAGGCTAAAAATCCCCACCGGTATCTTATAATTACAAGCAACATTACGGGCAATATCAATCGCCAAAGCCGATTTTCCAATACTGGGGCGGGCGGCTAAAACTATCAAGTCAGATTTTTGGAGACCGGCCAAAATATTATCCAAATCGTTAAACCCGGTCGGAACTCCTCTTAATTCTCCATGGTGCTTAGAAAGTTCGTCAATTCTTTTGAATGTGTCCTCTAAAATGTCTTTCACTAAAATAAATTTCTGGCTTAAGGACTTTTGGGCGATGCTAAAAACTTTTTTTTCGGCTCGGTCTAAGAGAATATCGACATCTTCTTCTTCGTCATAACCCATTTGGTCTATGTCTTGGCTCACCGAAATTAGATTTCTTAAAACCCTTTTTTGCTGAACTATCTTGGCATATTCTAAAATATGACTGGCTGTAGGAACAAGATTGACTAAAGAGCTCAAATAAGCCGCTCCTCCGATATCTTCAATTTCTTTTTTTTCTTTTAATCTATTGGACAAGCTCAAAATATCAACCGCTTCTCTTTTGGAAAAAAGGTCTATTATTGATTGATAGATTTTCTGATGGGATTGTTTATAAAAATCCTCCGGATTTAAAAAATCAACTACTTTTAAGATGGCTTTAGCGTCAATCATCAAAGCCCCTAAAAGACACTTTTCGGCATCAATGTTTTGAGGAGGAATTTTATTCGTCAATTGGCTAAAGTCATTAGAGTTGTTGGCTGTCATATGGATTTTATTATAGCTTTTTATTGCGATTTTACAAGTTCCTGCTCAAAGCCAATTTTTTGGTTATTTACATTCGCTCACTTTCGGTTTTGCTTCGGTATCATCAATTTTATAACCGAGTTTTCCAATTTCCTCCCGGATTTCATCGGCTTTTTGCCATTTTTTTTGTTTCCGATATTTTTCTCGCAACTGAACTAATTTTTTCACTCCTTTGGGCAATTTTTCTTCTTTTTTAATTTCTCGAAAATCTAATAATTTGAAAATTTTGTTTATATTCCTGAATACTTTGATTATTTCTTGTGACTCTTTACGAGAGATGTTGTTTTGGTCTATTTTCCTGTTTGTTTCGGAAATAAAACTGAAAATAAGGGCCTTGACCCAAGGAGTATTAAAATCGTTTTCTAACCCCTCAAAAACCTTTTTCTCAAAAGAAACGATAAAACCTCTGTTCTCTTTTTTAATTTTATTTCTTACTCCCCTTAGGCGAATTAAAAACTCTTTTATTTTTTTTAAGTTTTCTTCGGCTTCCTCGGCTGTTTTTTCCGAATAATCAAGAGGGGAGTTATAACGGGAAGAAAAAGTGATAAATCTTAAAACCCAAGGACTATGTTTTTTGAGAAAATCCCCGATAGTTTTAAAATTTCCCAACGACTTCGCCATCTTTTGCCCGTCAACCGTTAAAAGTCCGCTATGGACCCAATATCTAACCATCGGTTTTTTCCCAGAAAGAGCTTCCATTTGGGCAATCTCGGCTTCGTGGTGGGGGAATATCAGCTCTCTGGCTCCGCCGTGAATATCATACTGAAATCCAAAATATTTTTCAGCAATAGCCGTATCCTCAATATGCCAGCCCGGCCGTCCCCACCCCCAAGGACTCTGCCAAGCAGGTTCATATTCGTATCTGCCTTTTCTTATAGAGTGAGCCGTGAACGAGTTTAGGTTATTGGTATATTTCCAAAGGCAAAAATCCCCTTTATTTCTTTTCCCTTCGGCCATATCTACCCGAGAGACGGCGTCTTCCGCCTGTTCAACGGTTCTTCGAGATAATTTTCCGTAATCGGAAAACTTTTTAATATCGTAATAAATGCCGTCTTTGGTTTGGTAAGCAACCCCTTTTTCTAAAAGCCGTTTAACTTGGCTCTTAATTTCTTTAATATTTTCAGTCGCCCGGGCGTATTTGGAGACATTTTCAATTTTCAACGCTTTCATATCTTTCAAATATCCTTTCTCGTATTTTCTGGCAATGTCCCGCCAATCTTTTTTCTCCGTTTTGGCTCGTTGAATAATTTTATCGTCAATGTCGGTGATATTCTGAATATAAACAACTTTATACCCCTGATATTTCAAATAATTAACGAAATTGTCGTAAAAAATATAAGTTCGGGCGTGTCCTAAATGGGAAAAATCATAGACCGTCGGACCGCAAACAAAAATCTGGACTTTTTTGTCTTTTCTCGGCTGAAAGACCTCTTCCCGACGGCTCAAACTATTGTATATCTTCAACATTAACCCATCTTAACCCAATCTGTTTAAGTTTTCAACAACTGGACTTTTTCAAAATAAATGACGGGGTCTGACCCCGTCATTTTTAGACCTTGACAAGTTTTATGATAAGATTATAATGATAGTGGTTTCGCCTCTGGTTCCATACTCCCATCATGGGAGTTATAAGGGAGGAAGACAAGAATCAGCCAGCTCATCGCTTCGCCGTATCTCTTCCTCTCTTTTTCTTTACTTTAATTTTTAAGGAGCTAAGCTCCTTTTTTAATTTACAAAGGACAGGCCTATGAAAATTTTATCTATAAAATAGCAATGGATTGCCAATTATTTCAGCCCTGATTGATAATCGTTGAAGATTGGAATAATCTATGATAAAATCAAGCCAATGAAAAACTTAGCGCTTTACAGAAAATACCGCCCAAAATTCTTCAAAGAGGTAATAGGGCAGGAGCATATTGTCAGAACATTGACCAATGCCGTTTCCTTAGACGATATTTCCCACGCCTATCTTTTTGCTGGGCCAAAGGGTTCGGGGAAAACAACAATTTCCCGGCTTTTGGCTAAGTCCGCAAATTGCCAGAATCGGAAAAAGGGAGAATATGAACCCTGTAATGAATGTTCTTCCTGTTCGGAAATTAATCGAGGTAACGCGATGGATTTAATTGAAATAGATGCCGGAACAAATACCGGCGTAGACGACATTAGGGACCTAAAGGAGGGGATTGGTTTTTTGCCCGTGAAATCAAAATATAAGGTCTTTATAATTGACGAATGCCATCAATTATCCAAATCGGCTAATAATGCTCTCTTAAAAACATTAGAGGAACCGCCTTCTCATGCCATTTTTATTTTTGCCACCACCGAACCTCAAAAAATGATAGCGACTGTTATTTCCCGTTGTCAAAGATTTGATTTTCGCCGACTGAAACCTGAAGAGATTGTTGGTAAATTAGAAAGGGTCTTGGAAAAAGAGAAGGTGAAGTTTGAGCCCGAAGCTCTAAACTTAATCGCTTTTTCTTCCGGCGGTTCAATGCGAGACGCCGAAACCCTGCTTGACCAAATAATCAGTTTTTCCGGGGAAGATAGGGTAGTCAAAAAAGATTTAGTTGAACAATTAACCGGATTGGCGAATAAAAAAACAATTTTTCAATTTTTAGAATATTTAGCCAAAAAGAAAGTTAAAGAAACCATAGAATTTCTCAATAATCTCATAATTCAAGGTGTTGACCTTGAGGAGTTTAGTAGAACCTTAGTTTATTATTTTAGGGAAGTTCTTGTCCTTCGGATAGCTCCTGAATTTAAAGACCAATTTTCTTTGACTTTAAGCGCTGAAGAAAGAAAATATCTTATTGATTTATTCGGCAAGTTTTCGGAAATAGAAGTCCGAGAAATTTTGGAGAAACTTAGCTTGGCCAATCAAAAAACAAAATATGCCGCCATTCCTCAATTACCCTTAGAATTAGCCGTGATAGAAATCTGCGGAGAGGAAGTGCTTAAGTAATTTAAGTGCTCAAGTGCTCACTTGTTCACTTACGAAACCCAAAGGGTTGAGTCAAGATGAATGCGAAACATTCATCGCCCGTGAGCCCACGAAGTGGGCGGGTCAAGATGAATGCGGAGTATTCATCGCCTTCACTTACCCACTTACCCACTTGTTCACTTACGAGCCCACGAAGTGAGCGAGTCAAGATGAAGGTACTCCTTCATCGCCCCCACTTATCCACTTATTCACTTCCTAATGCGGGGTCGTCTAACGGTAGGACAACAGCCCTTGGAGCTGTCTATCTAGGTTCGAGTCCTAGCCCCGCAACTATCCTTCGCCAAGGCTACGGAATAGCAAGCATTCATCTTGAACAAAGCCCGAAGGGCGATGAATGCTCCGCATTCATCTTTACCTTCACTTACTTAAACTTTTGCGAAGCAAAAGTGCAAAGTAGAAAAGAGATTTATCTCTTTGAGTTGCTTCGCAAAAACTCGGTGTCTGAATCCAAGCTCCGCAACAAATACAAATCGTTTTTTTATTCAAGCGATTTTTTGTTTGGATTCTTCGAAAAATAGGATTATACTGAAAGTAGATAAAATAGTATTTATGAAAGAAAAAATTAAGAAAATTTTATTTACTGTTGCTGAAATCGGGACGGTAATTTGGGCAATTCAAGGAATGCATAAAATATCAAAGCTTCAATATCCCTATTTGAATGGATTAGGGATTAATACATTTTTAGTTGGAGAATTGTTTTATTTCTTATCAGCGACTTTAATTCTTTATTTATTGAAAAGGTTAAAAAAATAAAACTAAATAAAAATTTATGAATAAAATAATCCCTGAAATCAAAAAACTAATTGAGGAGAATGCTTTAGCAGTCGCAACAACTGATGAGAATAGTAATCCTCATTGTATCGCCCTCGGTTATCCCAAAGTTGTTTCTGATAATCAAATCATCTTGTCAGTTATATGTATTACAGAAACGCTTAAAAATATTGAACGAAATAATAATGTTGCCTTAGCTGTTTGGAGTAGGAATTGGGAAAATGAAGAAGATTGTGAGGGTTATGAGCTAAAAGGTAAAGCTGAATATTTAACTTCTGGTAAATGGAGAGAATTCGTAAATAATCTGCCAGAGAATAAAAAAGAAAATCCAAAGGGGGCAGTCCTTATTACAATAGAAAAAATTAAAAAATTAGCATAAATTCCTACTAATCAGGTTCTAACATCGTCCACGACCTGCAACAATATTGATTAAGGGTTGACAATAATATATTTTCTGCTATTATTTAATTATTAAGAGAAAAATTAGAATTCGTAATGTCGAAGGAATAATAACTAAGATTAAGATGATGTATATTTAATTCATCATCATCGTAATAACAACTAAAATAAATATATGGGAAATTTTAGAAAAGATAGTGGAGGGCGTTTCGGTGGACGAGGTGGATTTGGTGGAGGAAGAGACCGTGGCCCAGTCACTATGCATCAAGCGACCTGTGATAAATGTGGAGAATCATGCGAAGTCCCTTTTAGACCAACTGGCGATAAGCCAGTGTATTGTAGTGCTTGTTTTGGAAACAAAAAAGAAATTGGGAACAATCGAGGCGGGGATAGATCCTCTCAAAGAGATTCTAGTAACTATAGAGCCCCAACTAAGCCGGACTTTGGAAGTAATAGAAGCGACATTAGCAGGGGGAATAATGATGAAGTGAAAAGACAGTTAGAAATATTGAATGGGAAAATGGATTTACTTATTAGGGCAATAGAGAATATAGCAAACACTAAACCTTTGGTTGTAAAAGAAAAAATCAAGAAAGCAACGAAAACAGCTCCGATTGTCAAAACTAAAAAGAAATAGTTGAAAATCTCTAATTATTTTCCAAACAAGTCCCAACACCGTCCTATACTCAAACTATTAAAAAACAACAGGGTTAGCCCCTGTTGTTTTTTTCTTTTGGGATTTTGGGGAATAGGGTTATAATAAAAATAGAGGGTTAATGAATATAATATTTAACTATTTCACATAAAAATTAATAATTGAGATAAAAAAATCATAATATGTATATTGTTTTTTTTGGTGTTAAGTATATAATAAAAATATGAGATACAAGAATACTTTCAATAAGGGTTCTGTTCGTTGTATTATATTCAAAGAAGCTGGCACTTGGTATGGCGTGGCATTAGAATTTAATCTTATTGAAGAAGGACAAGACCCATTAGCAGTAATGGCCTCTTTAGACCAAGCTATAAAGGGCTATATAGAAACGGCGCGCAAATATAAGATGCGACCTTTTGCCTTAAATCAGAAACCAGATGGGGAATATGAAAAACTCTGGAAAGCATTACAAGAACATAAAAAAATACCTTCTGAAAAACAAGTATACCATTTTGGATACCACACAGGCGCTTTTTCTCCGGCATTAGCATTTTAATAAATATGCCTAACCGATTGTTTAACTGGACATTCACGGATATAGAAAAGTTTTTGAAAAATAACGGATTTATACTTGGGCATGTGAGAGGAAGTCATTATTACTATATTGGTTCTAAATCAAGAATCGTCCAAGTACCATTTCATGGGAATAAAAGTTTCAAGCCAAAAACCATGAAAGGAATTATCTTACAATCTGGTATTTCTCAAAAAATTTGGTTAAGTAAATAAGAAAAAGAAAAAACAACACGGTTTAACCCTGTTGTTTTTTGTTTGGGATTTTGGGAAATAAGGTTATAATAAAAATAGAGGGTTAATGAATATAATTTTTTAATAAAATAAATTTATGATAGAAAAAACTAAAACTTATATAATCTTAATTCTAATAATAGGAGTTTTACTTAGTAGTTTTTTAGTATGGGGCCATCAGAAAACAGAACGAAAATATCAGGCCTGTTTAGAAAAATGTCAAGCAGATTATTGTGGCCTCAAAAATTTTTCTCTAAATAAAGATGTGAGTTGTTTGGGTTGTAGGTCAGGATGTAAAGAAAAATATGGAAAATAAATCTATGAAAGCAATACTTAAACATACATACCTTTTATTACCGGAACAAGTGAATTATTCGGGTTATAATAAAAAGTTTAATGTGCAAGAGAATTATATCATTTTCAATAAAATTTTTATTTTATATAATTGGGTTGGCAAAATATCAAAACGAGTCGAATTTATAACTCCTCCTGGGATTTTTGACCTTAATCAAAGGGCTCTTCTTGCTTGGGATTTAGCCAAGCTTATGAACATATCAATGCCGGAAATCAAACTTGTTCCAAATGATAAAATCTTAAATTTTGATCAATTAGCAAAAAATTTAAAAACTAGTGAATTTTATGATTATAATTTTATATTATTAAGTAAATATAGTGGGGTACAGTTAGAAGAATATGATTTTAAGAGAATTAATATGGCCCGACTTAGAGAAATATTCGTTTTTGATTGTTGGTTAGGTAATTTGGATAAAAAAGATGACGATTATCTTATAGATAACAAGAATAAACTTTGGACTATTGACTATCAGTTGTGGGGACCAATTGACAACTCGGGTAAATCTCTTGGTTTTTGTGCTAAAACATACGAGATAAACAAAGACACTCTTAATAGGTGTATTGGGAGAAAAACCAAAAAATTAATACTTAATAAAAGCAAACTTTCTGATTTTAATGAAATAATTAAGAGAATTAGAAAGTTAACAAATGAGCAAATTTCAGAAAGAGTTAATAAATATCAGTTCTATAAACGTGGTAGTGATTCTGAAAAAATTAATCATATATTAGTGGTTTTTTTGAATGAAAGAAAAAAAATATTAGAAAAACAGATAATTGAATATTTTAACGAAAAACAAAGTGAAAAAAATCAGATATAAAACGGGTGCATTCTACTGCGATCGCAGTAAAACGCACCTAAAATAAATTAAAAAAAATCTAATTATTTTTCAAACAAGTCCTAACGCCATCCTATACTCAAACTATTAAAAAACAACACGGTTTAACCCTGTTGTTTTTTATTTGGGATTTTGGGAAATAGGGTTATAATAAAAATAGAGGGGTAACGAATATAATATTCTAACTAAATAAATTTATGAAAAAAATATTAATCGTTTCTTTGGTCGTTGCCGTTATTATTGTCGTCATTGTCGGCGTCTTTATTTTAGGCAATAAAAAAGGAACAAAAGAAAAAATTATGGATAACGGATTAAAAATAGAAATATTAAAAGAGGGGACAGGAGAAGAAGTAAAAAACGGAGATACCGTTTCTGTCCACTATACCGGGACTCTTGAAGATGGAACAAAGTTTGATTCAAGCTTGGATAGGGGAACACCATTTAGTTTCCAATTGGGAGCCGGTCGGGTTATTAAGGGTTGGGATTTAGGTATTTTAGAAATGAAAGTAGGAGAGAAGCGAAAATTAACAATTCCTTCCGACCTCGCCTATGGGCCAAATGGAATTCCTAATGTAATTCCGCCAAGTGCTGTTCTCGTGTTTGAAATTGAATTATTAGATATTGTGAAACCATAGTAACGATAAAAACTTTGTTTTCATCATAAAAAAGTTGACAAAATAATATCTTTATGATATTATTGTAGTAGAACATTAAAGGAGGAAAGAGGATGCTCAATTTATATTTTGTAGGGGAGGCAGTGGGGATTATCCTTATCTTCACAGCCATTTACTTTTCCTTTAAGGGGAAAGTTAAAATTGCCTTGTTTTTTTCAGTAATTTTTGTTCTGACAGCAACCTTTACGACCACCAACCAGAGATGGGCGACGCTCATCTTCTCAACAATAGTTCTTTTCCTAATCCTGTTTTTTTCCAAAATAAGGAGAAGGGAAATAAAAACAAAAATCGGGTTGATTTAATCAACCCCCTTTTTTTTAAAAAATATAGATTCAAAATAGAAACTAAAAATTACGAAGGTTTAACCTTCGTAATTTCCTTTGTGATTTTTGTTTTCCCCAAAAAACATTTGACAAAAGAAATAACTTCTGTATAATCAAAAGTAGCAATTCTTTAAATGAGATTTTGTAAGATAAAATCTCTGTTAGAGAAGGTGCCGTAATCTCCAAGTTGAGAGTAAGGTCGTTAAAATTTAATCAATAAATTTTCTAAAAATGAATACGAAACTTTACGTAGGAAGTCTTTCTTATGACTCTACTGAAGATTCTCTCCAAGATTTTTTTTCAAAAGCTGGTAAAGTAGAATCAGCCACTATCATTAAAGACAAAATTTCTGGAAGGTCAAAAGGATTTGGCTTTATAGAAATGTCTAGTGAAAAAGAGGCAAAAACTGCTATTGAAACCTTAAACGGAAAAGAATTAGACGGAAGAACCATCACGGTAGATGAGGCAAGGCCGATGAAAAAAAGCTTTTAAGTGTTTTTTTATCGATGAAAAGCAAAAAGTCCCCAAAAGGGACTTTTTGTGTTGATAATTCATCAAAAATTTCTTATAGTAAAGATAATTTTATGTTATTAGAAATCAAAAACTTGGAAGCCACATCTAACGGCAAAAAGGAGATATTAAAGGGAATAAACTTTCAAATAAAAAAGGGGGAGATTCAGGCCCTATTGGGACCCAACGCTTCAGGGAAAAGCACTTTTGCCCAAGTAATTTCAGGCAACCCAAAATACGAAATAAAAAAGGGAGAGATTTTTTTAAACGGAAAAAATATAACCAAGCTCCCTCCCGAAGAAAGGACAAAATTGGGGGTATGTTTAAGTTGGCAATCGGCCCCAGCAATAAAAGGAGTAAAATTATACCAATTACTGGATAGAATCAGTAAGGAGGAACTCCAAAAGAGTAATCTAAAAGAATTGGGAATCAAAGACAGCTTTTTATTAAGAGATACAAATTTGAATTTTTCCGGAGGGGAAAAAAGAATATCCGAACTCTTGCAGATATTATCTCTAAAGCCAAAATTAGTCATCTTTGATGAAATTGATTCCGGTTTGGACTTAAAAAAGATAAGGATTTTTTCAGATATTATCAAAAAAGAACTAATAGATAAAAAAATTTCAATTTTATTGATTACTCACTCTGGAGAAATTTTAAACTTTTTGAAGCCCGCTATTACCAATGTGATGGTTAGTGGAAAAATCATTTGCCGAGAAAAAAATTTTAAAAAGGTTTTGGCGACTATCAAAAAATATGGATATGAAAAATGTAAAAAATGTGGACTACTGGCAAATTGACCATAGATTGAAAAATGTTTCCGAGAGGGAAGGTGCCATTGTTATGCCCAGTCCAAAGGCCTGGGAAAAGTTTAGTTGGGTAAAAAAATACTTTCTAAGAAAACCAGAAGAAGGATATTTTGTTTGGTTGAAGAAAGAAGGGAAAAACCCTTTAACGACTTGTTTAACGATTGCTTCTCCTAATATTTCTCAAAAATTAAATAACTTGTTAGTAATTGAAGAGGGGATAAAGGTTAAAATTAACGGATTTTGTAATGCTCAAAAAAATAATCTCCGAGGAAGTCATATTGCCCAAGGGAAAATTATTATTAAGAAAGGAGCTTCTTTAGAATATAACCATTGTCATCAGTGGGGAGAAAACGATTCTGTTGAGACGGATTATAGGTTTATTTTAGAGGAAAACTCCTCTCTCAATTATAATTATAAAAATTTATTCCCGCCTAAAAAACTCCGAATAAAAACATTTGTTTTTGAAGATAAAAACTCTTCTTCAGAATTGGATATTACTATTAGGGCGTCTAATACAAAGATAGATATAAAAGATAATCTCGTTCTTAAAGGTAAAAACTCTCAAGGGATTGTGAGATTAAAATTAGTGGGAGGAGAAAACAGCGAAATTAAAGCCAAGAGTTCAATTGTCGCCAAAGAGGAAGTAAGGGGACATTTGGATTGCCAAGGATTATTGATTAGTGAATCAGCAAAAATTTTCTTAACTCCTGAATTAATTTGCCAAAATAAAATGGCTCAAATAACTCACGAGGCATCAATAGGAAGAATATCCGAAGAGGAACTGATTTATTTAAGAACGAGGGGATTAAACGAGAAAGAAGCCATAGGTTTAATCGTTAATGGATTTTTGGTTGCTAAAAAATAAATTTCTTCTAAAGTAAAGATATGTCCCGATTTTACAATCCTAAAAGAATTCATAATTTATACGACCCGGGAGCAATTGAGCCCTTCAAGATAAGTCGGTCTAAAATTGACCTCTTTTTGAATTGTCCTCGCTGTTTTTACTTGGATTGCCGGTTAGGGATAAGTCGCCCACCCGGGTTTCCTTTTACCCTAAATAGCGCCGTGGATAAGTTATTAAAAAAAGAATTTGATTTTCACAGAATTAATAAATCCCGCCACCCCTTAATGGAAGAATACAATATTGATGCTGTCCCTTTCCAAAATCAATATCTTGATGATTGGCGCAATTGGAAAAGGGGAATCCAGTATCTCCACCAACCGACAAACTTTTTAATTATGGGGGCTATTGACGATGTTTGGCAAAAACCTAACGGGGAGCTTTTGATAGTTGACTATAAGGCAACCGCTAAAAGCGGAGAGGTCTCCTTAGACGCTGATTGGCAAATTGCTTATAAAAGACAAATAGAAATTTATCAATGGCTTTTTCGAAAAAATGGGTTTCCGGTTTCCGAAACAAGTTATTTTGTTTATTGCAATGGTGATGCCGACAAAAACGCCTTTGATAAAAAAATTGAATTTGATGTTAAAATTATCCCTTATCAAGGAGACGACCAATGGATAGAAAAAACTATTTTTGACATTGCCGAGTGTCTTAAAAATGATAAAGTCCCAGAGATGGATAAGGACTGCGATTACTGTCATTATACAAAAGAGGTTGGAAAGTTCTAAGTAGGCGATGAAGACTTCGTCTTCATCTTGACTCGCCCACTTCGTGGGCTCGTAGGCGATGAGAGCTTCGCTCTCATCTACGGGCTCATTTTGTGAGCGAGTTAAGATGAAAGTAATCTTTCATCGCATTACCTTCGCTTACGAACCCTTGCAAAGCAAGGGTGAGTGGAAAAGATTTTTGAAAAAAATCTTTGAGTTACTTCGCAAAAGCTCGGTGTATAGTCGATGAAGCTAAAGCTTCATCTCCAACGAACCCTTACTTCGTAAGGGTTCGTTAATTGACTTTTGTAAATTGTTATTGTATAATGCCAATAGGTAATTAAAAATCTAACATAGAAAGAAGGTGTGAAATGAAACAAGAGGTTCTGAATGTTATCAGATTTCTTGATTCTCAAAAAATCTTTGTTGCTCAGGAAATTCAGACAGGGGAGAAAAAAATTGGGAGGATAGAAAAAAGAAAAGGTGTCCTTCCCCAAAATTCTTTCCGTTACCGCCTTTCAAGTAAAAGAGAGGCAAAAATCCGGAGCAAAATAAGTCACGAAGAAAAAAGAATCAGGGAAATTCGGTTAGCCGAAATTGCTCTTATGAAAGGGGAAAATGGTCCGGCTTTGAAGATTCTCGAAGAAATCTCGGCCGAGATTATACCAATTGTTAATTTCAACCAAGATGGATTCGGAGGAGAATTCAACACTGCCTACCTTAACCCCCACTTCGAATTAATCCGCAAAATGGAACAGGGACTGATTAATGCTTAAAACTCTGAACTGAAAAACCGGACCATTTAAAACAAATTTGTTCCGGTTTTTTATTGCCAAATTATTTCATTTTCCGCCATTCAATGCTTTTTTCATCGCCGACAAACTCTAACCAGTCGCCACTATCGTCAATAACATACCATTTTTTCCAATTTCCCGACCAAACCATCGGCTTATTCTCAAAAAAGGGCTTTTTGACTATTTCTTTGGGTTTTAATTTATCAATCTCTAACCATTTCTTAAAAACGGTTTCAATCGCATAATCCAATTTTCTTGATTTTGCCCAGCCGGCAACAATATCAATCGCTTTTTGGGCTTTTTTAACCGAACCAGCCAATTCTAAAAGTTGTTTCGCCGGCCGAGTAAAACGGGAATAGATAATTTTCTTTTTCTTGGCGTCTTTCTTTATTTTTTCTAAGCTAAAACCTTTCGTTTGAAAATAATGATTAACAATCTTTTGGATATCAGTTTCTTCTCTTTTTTTCTTCTTTATTGTTCGCTTACTTGTCCGCCGACTTGTCCGCCGACTTGTCCGCCGAAGCTCTGGCAAAGGCCGAAGCTCTGGCAAAGGCGGAAGCTCTGACGAAGGTGGAAGCTCTGACGAAGGTGGAAGCTCTGACGAAAGTGGAATCCTTGGCAAAGGCGGAAGCTTTGGTGAAGATAAACTTTTTCTTTTAACTTTTTTAACCATATTTTCTAAAAATAGATTTCTAAATTATTATTTTCTTCTCAATAAAATTAACTTTTCTTATTAATGAAATGAATTCTTGACATTTTTAAATATAATGATAATATGTAACTGTCGTTTTAAACAGTAAATTAAAAATCAAAGGAGGTGAGAAAATTGAAGATACTAATTACCGGGATTGGTATTACCGGGAAAAGCACCATGCGAAGAATCTTAACAAGCATGTTAAGAGATATTGGATTGCCAGTAGAGCATTATGATGCTGACAAATTTAAGGAGCTCCGACATCTGTCAGATGTAGATTGTCTTGAAAAACTGCCTGACACTTTCTCAAAGGGAATACTGTATATCATCGAAGACGTTCATGGCCCATTGCCATCATCGATTCTTTCTCTAAAAGAGTATGATCTAATCTTATACCTCAAACCCGGTATTCTTTCTCATCTGATGTTCTGGGTACCAAGAATGGTAGCTTGGTTTGAAAAAGGTCTATTCTCTTGGGAAGCTGACAAGGGTTGGAAAGGAACAGGAAGAGCAGAAGATTTTCGCAATATCTTTCCCATTTTTAAAGCCGTATTCCGCGACTTTTATAACAGGAAAAGATGGATTAAGGAAGACCTTAAGGAAATCTACCCTTTCCCACATCTTCTTGTCCGCCCAGTTTGGTCCAGAAAAAGATCAAGATTTAGGTTAAATCTTTGATTTAGACCGCTTAATCATTTGGTATCTACGACTATTATGATTAAGCGGTTTTTATTATTTTTTTAATCCCTTGCTCATTTTTCTCTAATATCCCTAAAGGCCCATTTTTTGAGATAGAATGCCAAACAAATTTTTCATCTTCTTTATCATTGGTTTGTTCAATATAACGAAGGCAAAAAGCCAAAGCCCTTTCTAAAACAGCAAACTTTAACGCTGGGAACAAATGGTCTTTTTCAATTTTTTTTAGTTTTTTCTTGGTGATATATCCTTTTAAAAAAACTTTGAAATTCCCATTGCTCCATTTCTCCCAATTATCAACAAAACACCAGCTACGACAGGCCTGACCCAAATCAAGGATAAGCTTGCCATAATAACAACGATCAAAATCCAAAACTGCCTTTATTTTCTTCTCCTCCCAAAGAATGTGCCTTTTCCCCAAGTCTTCGTGAATCATACCCGAAGGAAGATCTTTGGAAAATTTTAATAAAAAAATTTCTTTCTCAAATCTTTCTATGAATTCCTTCTTATTTCTAAAATTACTTTTTAGAATAATTCTCTTTTTTTCTTGAAAATATTTTTTAGTTTCTTTTAAGTCCCAGAGATGGTTTCTGGAGTTTTTTGTTTTGTATCCTTTAACCAAAGAGTGAAACCAACCTACTAATTTACCAAATTCCTCAACCTGTTTAACGATTGGGTTTAAAATAGGTTTACTGGTATTATATTCACGCAAATAGCCAAATTTACCTTTATAACTAATAATTCTTTCACCATTTTTTTTGACAACAGGTTTTAATATGAGAAAATTATTTTTAAGAAGATGATCAGTTAACTCCAATTCCGCTAAAATTTCTTCTTTAGATCTCCATCTTTCTCCCTTAGGGCAAAGTCTCAAAACAAACTTTCCAATATTGGAAGTGATTAAAAAAGTAATATTCCCACTGGTAGCCATTGACTTTATCTCCTTAATTTCTCCCAACTCATAATCTTTAAGAATTTTCTTTAAAACTGGCAAAGATAATTTTTGTTTAGTAAGCATAATTTGTTATTTTGAAATTAAACCTAAATTATCACTATATTGAGAACATTTGTCGGGTTCGTCAAAATGGATGTTTTGTAGATAGCTCGACATAGGTGTGAGAGATAAGAGAAAATTTATTTTTTAAAGTGATTTCGACAATTCTTTCTAAAACACATTTTTAACTTTTAATTTTTTAAAAAAATTAGTTATTATAGAATAATTTGATCTTGATAATTCTAAACCGTGAATACAACTAATCATAGTTATGGACAAAAATTGTGTTATCGGTAAAAAATAAAAATGAAGTTTCTTTTATTAAGTCAATGTTTAGAATAAATTTTTTTATGAGGTAAAAAATAATGTTGGCTCTTTTATTTTCCAAACTAAATATCCGCCTCATTTGAATTTTAACATAAAAAAAGATACAATTTAAGAATGTTTAGAATATTCATCGCTATCAACTTGGCTCCCGATACCAAAGATAAACTGGAAGACATAAAAAAAGAAATCCAAGATTCTTTTCCAGAGGAATCAAGAAGGGGATTGATAAAATGGGTTGATAAAAAAAATCTTCATATCACTTTAGTTTTTCTTGGTCCCGTTGAGAAAGAAAATCTTGCAACAATCAACCAAATTATTAAAAAAATAAGCCAAAATAAAAAACCTTTCACTCTAAAAATTAAAAATGTTTCTTATGGCCCTTCTCAAAAAATTCCTCCTCGCCTTATTTGGTTAGAAATAGAAAGAAATAGTGGATTGTCGGACTTAGCCCAAGAAATAAAAGATGAGATAATTAGCGCTAATATCTTAGACAAAGACGAAAAGAAAAATTTTTCGCCCCATATAACATTAGGGAGAATTAAGGAATGGCAATGGCGAAAAATAGAGCCCGAAGAAAGACCCGATATTGAAAAAGAAATCAATCTTAAAGTTAATGTAGATTCTATTGAAATAATGGAAAGCCAGTTAAAGCGAAACGGACCAGAATACATAATAATAGAATCTTTGAAATTAACCTAATTTCTAATTGACCTAATGAAACCCCAATAACCAACTTTTAATTTTTAATTTCCAATTTCCAATTTCCAATTAAATGAATTAATTAATTTGTTTGAGAATTGAGAATTCACTGAGAATTGAAAATTGAGAATTGAGAATTATATGAATATACATTTTATTGGTATTGGGGGAATCGGTGTTTCCGCTTTAGCCCAATATTATTTAGAAAAAAGGGAAACAATAACAGGTTCAGACTTAAAAGATTCGGAAATTATAAATCTCCTTAGAGAAAAGGGAGCTAAAATTTTTATCGGAGAGCATAAGTCCGATAATTTGCCCGAAAATACCGATTTGGTAATTTATAGCCCGGCTATCCAAAAAAACAACCCTGAATTAAAAAAGGCTCTTGCGTTACAAGTTTCAAGTTACAAGTTACAGGTCTTAAGTTACCCTCAAGCTCTTGGCAAATTAACTAAAAAACATTTTACTATCGCTGTTTCCGGGACTCATGGAAAAAGCACCACTTCCTCAATGCTGGCTTTGATTTTAATAAAAGCTGGCTTGGACCCGACAGTCATAATCGGGACAAAACTCAAAGAGTTTGACGACTCTAATTTCAGGGCTGGAAAAAGCAAATATCTCCTTATTGAAGCCGATGAATGGCAGGCCTCTTTCTTAAACTATTATCCTCAAATAATTATTTTGACCAATATTGAAAAAGAACATTTGGATTATTATAAAAATCTAAACCATATTTTGAGAACCTACAAAGAATATATCAGCCATTTACCAAAAGAGGGGATATTAATAATCAACGGAAAGGACAAGAATATTAAAAAATTAATTTTCAATTTCCAATTCCCAATTTTCAATTTTCAAAAAGAGGAACCCAAGGATAAAAAAACTCTTAAAAAAATACTTAAAGTGCCGGGTGAACATAATATTGAGAACGCCTTAGCCGCCTTAGAGACAGCAAGGATTTTAGGTATATCAGATGACATTTCCTTTTCCGCCCTTTCCGATTATCAAGGCGCTTGGCGACGATTTGAAGAATCCAATCATTCTTTTAAAAATCATAAACTACAAACAATAAACTACAAACTAATTTCCGATTATGCCCACCATCCAACGGAAATTTTAGCTACATTGAAAGCAGCTCGGGGAAAATTTAAAAATGAGAAAATTTGGCTTGTTTTCCAGCCCCACCAATATCAGAGGGTTTTTCATCTTTTACTTAAATTCGTCTCTACTTTCCAAAAAATTAAAGATATGGGGTTAGCGGATAAAATAATAATTACCGATATTTTTGATGTTTCAGGACGAGAGGATGAAAAAATAAAAAAGAAAATTAATTCCAAAAAACTTGTGAGGAAAATAAAAAACAATTCAATAATTTACTTGGAGAAAGAAAATCTTATTTCTCAACTAAAAGAAGAATTAAAAAATAAAAAGATTGATGTCTTGATAATGATGGGAGCCGGCGATATTTATGAATTGACCAAAAAATTATCCCCAATTTGATTTGACTTCCTTTCAATCTTTCTCTAAAATGAATGAAAGGTTGAAATTTATTTTAACAAATAAAAAATATGTCATTTCTTTATTGGTTATTTTGGGTTATTGTCGTTTTGGTCGTTGTTGGTTTGATTTTTAGTTACTCAAAAACAAAAAAACAAAAAAAGGAAGAATCCCTCGTTAAGAAAGCGGACACTCCCGATTCAGAAGGTGTTCAGGAAACAGAAACTCCCGACGATTCTGAAACATCGGAAGAGTTTCAAAAGCCCCAAGGACCTGAAATTTAAACCGGATTCATTTTTTCAAACTTTAAAAAACCTGCTTTTTAGAAGCGGGTTTTTTATATTTTCCAAATGCTGTTGATATTTAAG
Source organism: uncultured Candidatus Saccharibacteria bacterium (assembly GCA_964383715.1). Taxonomy (GTDB): domain Bacteria; phylum Patescibacteriota; class Minisyncoccia; order Minisyncoccales; family CG1-02-41-26; genus CAYLHU01. The sequence goes on along the minus strand of CAYLHU010000001.1, from coordinate 21,606 downwards.
AATATATCTATTAAAATAAAGAAACTAAAGCGTTTTTATGGCTAAAAAAATTCTCATTATAGAAGACGAAGAAACCCTAAGAAGTATGTATGTGGACAAATTCAGCCGGGAAGGATTAAATGTGATAGCGGCTCCTGATGCCACAGAGGGGTTAAGTTTAGCAAAAAAAGAAAATCCGGATTTGATTATTTTAGATATGCTTTTGCCGGAAAAAAATGGAATATATTTTTTGGAGCAATTAAGAAATGACCCCGCTATCTCTAAAACAAAAGTGATTGCTTTTTCAAATTATGACGGACCGGATATAAAAGAAGAAACAAAGAAATGGGGAGTTAAGAGTTATTTGATTAAAACCGGATACACCCCAAATCAAATGGTGAAAAAAATAAAGACCTACCTAAAGTAAATTTAAAATGCAAAATGCAAATATCAAAATGACAAATCAAAATTCAAAAAGAATTTACTAAATTTTGCATTTTACATTGTCATTTTGTATTTTGATTTTTGATTTTTGAATTAAAACAAATTTATTATCTATATGAAAAGAATACTTGCTAAAGAATCTCCTAAGTATTTAGGGAAACAAATCAAGTTGTGCGGTTGGGTAAACTCTCGGAGAGACCATGGCAAACTAATTTTTATCGATTTGAGAGACAAGTCGGGGATAGTCCAAATAGTTTTTCCTCCGGAAAAATACAAATCAGCTCAAGAATTAAGGTCAGAGTGGATACTTGAGATAATCGGCGAAGTTAAAAAAAGGCCTAAGGGAATGGAAAACCCGAAAATCCAAACCGGTCAAATAGAGATAAAAGTAATTGAAATGAAAGTTTTAGCCGAAGCAAAAACTCTGCCTTTTTCCATTGAAAGCGAAGGATATGAAATATCGGAGAATAAGAGGTTAGAATACCGCTACATAGATTTGAGAAGAAACCGATTATTGAAAAACTTAAAAATTAGACACAAGGTAAATCAGTATTTTAGAGATTTTTTAGGAAAAGAAGGATTTATAGAGATAGAAACGCCTATTTTAACAAAATCAACTCCAGAAGGAGCCAGGGATTTCCTTGTTCCTTCCCGATTAGAGGCCGGGAAGTTTTACGCTTTGCCCCAGTCGCCTCAACAATATAAACAACTTTTGATGGTTGCCGGAATAGAAAATTATTTTCAAATTGCCAGATGCCTTAGAGATGAAGACCCCAGAGGGGACAGGCAAGCGGAGTTTACCCAATTAGATATTGAGATGAGTTTTGTCACCCAAGAAGAGATTTTGGATTTAGTGGAAAGATTATATATTTCTTTGATTAAAAAATTATTCCCAGAAAAGAAAATTCAAAAAATTCCATTTCCTAAAATTACTTATTCTGAAGCGATGAAAAAATATAAGACCGATAAACCGGATTTGAGAAAAGATAAGAATAACCCTAACGAATTGGCTTTTTGTTTTGTTATTGATTTCCCTATGTTCGAAGAGGTAAAACCTCTTCTCTCAGAGAAAAAATGGAGAGCAATGCATCATCCTTTCACTAAACCTCAAACGGAAGATATTGAAAAAATTAAAAAAGAACCCGAGAAAGTGATGGCTTATCAATACGATTTTGTTTTAAACGGCTCTGAAATTGCCGGGGGAAGTTTAAGAACAACAAACTTTGATATCTTAAATGCCGTATTCGAGGTCTTGGGACATACTTCTAAAGAAACCAAAGAAAAATTTAAAAATTATTTTGACGCTTTTCAGTACGGAACGCCCCCACACGGAGGAATAGCTCCGGGCATTGATAGATTTTTAGCGCTCATTTTAAACGAACCAAATATAAGAGAAGTAATCGCTTTTCCTAAAACCGGCGACAATCGCGATTTAATGATGAATGCTCCTTCGACCATTTCCAAAGAACAGCTAAAAGAACTCCATCTAAAAAATGTCTAAAAATTTTAAATTATTTTTAACTTCTTTTATTTTTGTAATGTTTTTTTGTTTTATAATAAATATCTTCCAATCCAATTTGGAAAATTTTTTAATTTCTAAAAAACTTGAAAAAAATCCTCCTCTTCCAGTATCTGAACTGCTCGCCAATATTTCCTATAACCCTTCGGAAAAAACCGAACTTGAAATTTCAGCCAAAAGCGCTATTTCAATGGTTATCAATGAAAAAGGAGAGGAAAAAATTATATTCAAAAAAAATGAAAATGAAAAAATGGAAATCGCCAGCTTAACCAAATTGATGACTGCCGTTATTGCTTCGGAGTTCTATAAGCCCGATTTAGAAATTACAATCACAAAGGAGGCGATAGACCAACCGGAGAGTTTCGGAGGATTAAAATTGGGAGAAAAATTAAATGCTCAAGAACTCATCTATTTTATGCTTATTGAATCAAGCAACGATGCCGCTTTCGCTTTAACTATCCCTTTAAAGACCCCCGAATCATTTGTTGGTCTAATGAACTTAAAAGCCAAAGAATTAAAAATGGAGAAAAGTTCATTTTTTAACCCCACCGGACTTGATGGAGAAAATACATATTCATCTAACTTTTCGACCGTTTCTGATTTGGCAAAGTTAGCCAAATATATTATCAACAAGCCCCTAATTTTAGACATCATCTCTAAAAAAGAATACTCCATCAACGGCCATACTCTTCATAATACTAATCAACTTTTAGGTGAAAATCCGGAAATAATCGGAGGGAAAACCGGCTTTACGGATGAAGCTGGAGAATGCTTGGTCCTAATTTTGAAAAATAAAGAGAAAGAGATTTACACCCTGAATGTAATTTTGGGTTCTGAAAATCGTTATCAGGATATGGAAAAATTGATTGATTACGGTTATGCTAAATACAAATATAATTAAAATATTATTTCTGTTGGCTTTTTCCGCCATATTAACCGTTATTTGGACGCCTATCCTAACTCATTTTCTTTACAAACATAAACTTTGGAGAAAATTCGGCAAAACGGAATCAATCGACGGCAGAGCACTTCCCATTCTCAACGGCTTAGATAAAAAGAGGGGAGTTAATATCCCTCGATTAGGAGGAGCATTAATTTGGATAACTACAATTTTTATCGCTTTCCTTTTTTCATTTCTCCCCAATATCTTAAAAATTAGTTGGTTTGAAAAAATAAATTTTTTATCAAGGGGGCAAACCTGGCTTCCCTTAGGCATATTGCTTTTGGCTTCATTATTGGGACTCTTTGATGATATCTTGCTGATATTCCAAAAGGGTCAATGTCGGGGAGGAGGAATGAGATTTACCCGAAGATTACTGCTTGTCTTGGCGATAGGGGCAATCGGGGCTTGGTGGTTTTATTTCAAATTAGGTTGGCATACTCTTTATATCCCGGGGATCGGCGATTTAGAAATTGGTTTTTTATATTTTCCCTTATTTGTTTTAACTGTTCTTTCTTGTTGGTCGGGAGGAATAATCGACGGGTTAGACGGATTAGCCGGCGGTTCTTTTGCTATAATGTTCGGGGCCTTTACTGTTATTGCCTTCTCTCAAGCCCAATATGATTTGGCGGCTCTTTGTTCCGTCTTAGTAGGAACAATTTTAGCTTTTCTTTGGTTTAACATCCCTCCTGCCCGTTTTTATATGGGAGAAAGCGGGATAATGGGCTTAACAACAACATTGGCTGTAGTTGCCTTTTTAACCGATTCATTGATTGTCCTGCCGATTATCGGAGGTCTTTTGGTAATTGAATCCGGTTCCGATATTATTCAAATTGCGTCAAAGAAATTTTTTGGGAAAAAAGTTTTTTTATCGGCTCCAATCCACCACCATTTAGAAGCCAAGGGTTGGTCGGCTGAAAAAATAACAATGAGGTTTTGGATTATCGGAATGATTTTAGCTGTCATTGGTGTTAGTATAAGATTATTGGGTT
>CAYLHU010000001.1:10725-17632 GCA_964383715.1 uncultured Candidatus Saccharibacteria bacterium | reverse complement strand
GGGTTGACAAAAAAAATATAAGTGATATAATTAAAATATATTAAATAACGCTCATTAAAATCTTATAATGGGAGAATAAAAAATGAAAAACAGGGATGAAGAAATTATGAATTTTGTTGAAAGAGGATGCGTCGACCTTGGATGTAGTATGGTCGGAAAACCTATTTTTTCAGAAAACAATGATTCTTGTCTTGTTTCTTATGAGACAGAATCGGGAAAAAGAAAAGGGTTCGTTATTATTTTCCTCGTTTGGGAAGATAAAGAAGGGACCCTCCTTAAAAAAATAGTCACCAAATCGTCAAAAGATGACTTGGTCCCGATCTCCTTGAGACAGAAAAAGGGGAAAATCCTCGTGGACATCAGAATAGAAAGAACTATCTCAATTCCGATGCTCCCAACTTAGAAGATTGCCCATTGTTTTAAGAAACTTCTTTCTTAAAGAATCAGTGGGCTTTTTCTTTACGAGAAAATAAAATTCAAGTTAAATATCTGTCTGTTGACATCTGATGTCAACAGACAGATATTTGGGAATTGAGAGGGAAAAATGCTTGACAATTAAAGTAAAGTATATTAGAATGAAGGATGTAATTATTAATGTTCTTTAAAAACAAAATTGAAAGGAAACAGAAAATGGAAATCAAGAAAGTATTGGTCATTGACGACAGAGAGGACATGCTTTTTCTCTTAGGAGAGATAGTAAAGTTTGTTCTTAAAGACGACAATATAAATGTCTTGAAAGCCGAGAGAGCCGATGAGGGACTATCTCTTTTCCTAAAAGAAACTCCGGAAGTTATCTTCTGTGATATTGTCCTGCCGGACAAACCAGGAATGATACTGATAAAAGAGATAAGGGAGAAGTCATCTTCGGTGAAAATTATAGCCATAAGTGGCTATCCCCATTACGGAGAAGAAGTGATTTCAGCTGGAGCCAACTGGTTCTTGCAAAAACCTTTTACTATAAAGGAAATTGAAGAAATACTTTTCAAAATTTCTCACGAGGAACCCCTCGAATAAAGATATAGCCCGTTGGTTCGTGAACTTAGTTCACACCAACGGGCTTTTTTGTTATAATCATAATATAAATGAAAATAAAAAATTCTATTGTGGAAATCGTGCCGTGGAAATCGGATATCAACGACCTTCAATCAAATTATTTAAAAAATGAAATTAAAACAATTAGAAAATAAAAAAATATTAATTTTAGGATTCGGAAAAGAGGGACAAGATACTTATTTGGCTTTAAGAAAATTGTTTCCGATAAAAAATTTGGGAATAGCCGACGGATTGAAAATTGAGGGTTTAAAATCCAAAATTAAAAACTTAATTAAAAGAGATAAACATCTTGAGTTACATTTTGGAAAAAATTATCTCCAAAAATTAAAAAAATATGAGGTGATTATTAAGTCGCCGGGAATCTTTTCTCAAACAATAAACCGTTATTTATCCAGGAAACAAAAAATAACTTCTCAAACAGAGATATTTTTGGAAAATTGTCCGGCAAAAATCATCGGAATAACCGGAACCAAAGGGAAGGGGACTACCGCTTCTTTAATTTATCAAATACTGAAAAAATCGGGACTAAACGCCCACTTGATAGGAAATATCGGCCAGCCAGTTTTTCAATTCCTTCTCCAAAGTAAGAAAGAAGATATTTTTATTTATGAACTTTCTTCTTATCAACTGGAAAAATTAAAAAAATCTCCCCAAATTGCCGTTTTTTTAGACATTTATCCGGCTCACTTAGACCATCACCGAACATTCAAAAAATATCAAAAAGCCAAAGAAAATATTACTATTCACCAATCAAAAAACGACTTTTTTATTTATAACTCCAGCCAAAAAGAGATAAGAGACATATCGCAAAAAACAAAAGCTAAAAAAATAACTTTCAACCCAAAAAAACTTAATCACTTAAAAAAGATTATTTCCCTAAAACAAATTCCCCTAAAAGGCGAATTTAATCTTTTGAATATTTTGGCGGCTGTTTTAGTTTGCGAGATATTAAAAATACCACGAATAAAGATAAAAGAGGGGGTTAAGTCGTTTAAGTCCCTTCCTTGCCGATTAGAGCCCCTCGGTCAATACCAAGGAATAAACTTCTATAATGACTCTTTGGCTACCGTCCCTCAATCAGTAGAGGCCGCCTTAACGGCTTTGGGTGAAAAGGTTGAGACATTAATCTTAGGAGGGATGAAAGTTAAAGATATTGATTTTTCCTCTTTAGCGGAAAAAATTTTGAAGGAAAAAATTAAAACATTAGTCCTTTTCCCCGACACCGGCGAAGAAATATGGAGAAATATAGAAAAAAGAAAACCCGCTCAAAGAAAATTCAATATCCTCTTTACCCCTTCAATGAAAAAAGCTGTTCAATATGCTTACCAAAAAACAAGCAAAGAGAAAATTTGCCTTCTTTCACCGGGCGCTCCAAGCCAAAACATTTTTAAAAACTATCAAGAAAGAGGGGACTTGTTTGAAAAATTCGTAAACATGTATGGTTCAAAAAAATCATCCTGATTATATTCTTTTAACAACAATTTCAATTTTAATAATTTGGGCGATTTTTAATTTGGCTTCGGTCTCTTTCCCTTTCTCTTTGGAAAAATACGGGAACAGCTGGTATTATTTTCTCCACCAACTTTTAATGGGATTCTTGCCGGGGCTTATAATCGGATTTGTATTTTACAAATTAAAAATTAAAAACCTTAAGAAAATAAGCATATATCTTCTTGCCCTGAATATACTTCTTCTCCTGATGGTTTTTTTGCCAAAAATTGGAATTGAAATTAATGGTTCTCAAAGGTGGCTCCAATTTGGGAAAATAAGATTCCAACCTTCGGAGTTTTTGAAAATAACTTTTCTTCTTTATCTTTCAACTTGGTTCGGAAATAAATTGAACGACGAAAAAAGAACATTTAAAAAAAAGAAAACAGACTGGCAATCCCTACTTATTTTTACAACCATCTTGTTCATTCTAATAATTATTTTGCTTTTTCAGAAAAGTTTAAGCACATTGGTAGTTGTCGCCTTTATAGGAGGAATTGTCTACTTTGCGAGTTTTTCCTCTTGGAAACATTTTATATCCTTTTCTCTCCCCTCAATAGGGCTGTTGCTCTTAGCCATACAATTTACTCCTTATCGTTTAGACCGAGTTTTAACTTTTCTAAAACCCCAGCTTGACCCGTTGGGAAAGGGCTACCAAATAGGACAATCCCTGATTGCAATCGGCTCGGGCAAATGGCTGGGAATTGAAAATGGGATTGCTTTGGGCTTAAGCCGCCAAAAGTTCGGCTTTTTACCTGAAGTAATGACCGATTCAATTTTTGCCGTTATCGCTGAAGAAGTGGGTTTTATCGGTTGTCTTTTTTTAATCACCCTTATATTTCTATTCGCTTGGAGAGGAATGAAAATCGCTTTGAGGTCAGGAGATGCCTGTCTTAATCTCCTATCATTAGGAATTACTTTTTGGATTGTTTTCCAAACATTCTTTAACATTGGAGGGATAATTGGTATACTACCTTTAGCTGGAATGCCTTTGCCTCTCTTTAGTTATGGGAGTTCTCATCTTATAGCGGAAATGGCCGGACTCGGGTTATTATTGAATATCTCAAAGCAAACCGGATAATACTAATATGCAACCCATTTGCAATTCGTAGATTACCATATTATTCGTAAGTTTATATCATATTTTTATGAAAATTGTTTTTACCGGTGGCGGGACTGGGGGCCATATATTCCCAATCTTAGCCATTATCAGAGAAATAAGGAAAAAATATCCCGAATCCAAACTCAAGGTTTATTACATCGGCCCCGACGATAAATATGGTTCAACCCTCTTGTCTATTGAAGGAGTAAAGATAAAAAAGATAATGGCCGGCAAGATAAGAAGATATTTTTCCTTCAAAAATATATTTGATTTGTTTATTAAGATGCCAATAGGAGTTATCCAGTCCTTTTTTTGGCTTTTCTTTATAGCTCCAGATTTAATTTTCAGCAAAGCGGGGCACGGCTCTTTCCCAGCCACATTTTCAGCCCATATCTTGGGAATCCCCATATTTCTTCACGAATCAGACGCAACTCCCGGCCTTGGTTCAAGAGTTGAAAGCAAATGGGCTCAAGAAATTTTTGTTTCCTTTTTTGACCAAAAGGCCTTTCCTAAAAACAAAATAATTTGTGTCGGAAACCCGACAAGAAAGGAAATTTTAGGCGGTTCAAAAGAAGAGGCAAAAAAAACACTCAATCTTAAGGCAGATAAACCTTTAATTTTAATTCTCGGCGGTTCTCAAGGTTCCCAAAAGATAAATAACTTAATTCTTGAAATTTTACCCGAATTTTTAGAAAACTTTGAGCTTATCCACCAGACCGGAGAAAAAAATTATCGAAAAGTGGAAATTGAAAGCAAGGCGATTTTGCCTTTGGAAAAACAAAAATACTATCATCCTTTTGCCTTTCTTAACGAGAAATCTTTGAAAGACGCTTTAGCGGTTTGCGAATTGGTTATTTCCCGGGCTGGAGCAGCCACTATTTTTGAAATAGCTTCCGTAGGGAAACCGGCAATTTTAATCCCCTTGGAGGGTTCTGCCCAAGACCACCAATTGAAAAACGCCTATGCTTTTAGTGAAAAGGGAGGAGGAGAGGTCGTTGAACAAAAAAACCTAAGACCTCGTTTCTTTTTAGAAAAAATAAAAAATCTTTTCTTAAGAAAGGATATTTTAGAAAATATGGCTAAAAAATCACGGGAATTTGCCCGGTTGAGAGCAGCTGAAATTATTGCCTCCTATCTCGTTGAATACGGTAAAGTGTCAACAGGTGAAAAATAATAATATTCTTCAACAGAAAACTTGCCAAATTTTAAAAAGTGATTTAAAATAATATTGAGATGCAGGAATTAAAATTAATCAGACCCGGAGAGGTGAGAACAAGAATTGCTCCCTCGCCAACAGGCCCAATGCATATCGGTTTAGCCAGAACCGCTCTGTTTAATTATCTTTTTAGCAAAAAATATCAAGGAAGTTTTATTTTACGAATTGAAGATACTGATGAAGAAAGGTCAGAAGAAAAGTGGGAAAAAGAAATTATTGAAGGATTAAAATGGTTAGGGATAAATTGGCAAGAAGGACCTGAAATAGAAGGTGCTTATGGCCCTTACCGCCAATCAGAAAGAAAAGAAATTTATAAAAGATACATTCAAAAACTTTTAGACGAAGAAAAAATTTATCGTTGTTTTTGCTCTCGGGAAGAATTGGAAGCCAGAAATCAATATTTATTAAGTATGGGCCAACCACCTCGTTATTCTGGAAAATGCCGAGACCTTTCTGAAAAAGAGCTAAAAAAAAATCTAAAAGAAAAAAAGCCCTTTGTTTTTAGGTTTAAGACCCCTTTTAAAAAGGTCTCTTTTGATGATATTCTTAGGGGTAAAATTGAATATGATACCGAGAACTTCGGCGATATGGTCGTTGCCAAAGATTTTTCAGAGCCTCTTTACAATTTGGCTTGTGTTATTGATGATTTTGAGATGAAAATAACCCATATTATCAGAGGAGAAGACCATATATCCAACACCCCTAAACAAATATTAATAGCTGAATCTCTCGGAATATCTCCCCCTAAATATCTTCATCTTCCCCTTATTTTGGACTCAAATCGGGCAAAAATGAGCAAGAGGGGAGAAGTTAAATCAGTTCTTGAATATAAAAAAGAGGGTTATTTGCCGGAGTCCTTAATAAATTTTTTAGTTTTTCTCGGCTGGAATCCTGGAACAGAAAGAGAAATTTTTTCTTTGAATTCACTAATCCAAGAGTTTTTTCCGGAAGGAATTCAAAAATCGGGAGCTGTTTTTAACCAGCAAAAATTGGATTGGCTAAACAGCTTTTATATCCGCCAAAAGTCCAAAGAAAAGTTTAATGAGGAATGCTTACCTTATTTGATTAAAGCGGGTTTCATCAGTAAAGCCGATTCACTCAACCAAAAATTTATAGTTAAAGAAACAAATCAAGAAATTTCTTTTCTTCAAATTCAAAACATAACCGCTCTTTATCAGGAAAGGTTGAAAAAAATATCCGACATTGTCGATTTGGCGGACTTCTTTTTCAAGAAAGAACTAAATTATCCCAAAGAACTTTTAAAATGGAAAGATATGGAAGATGAGGAAATAAAAGACAATCTTGATAAAATAAAGAAGGTCTTAAATAAAATTGATGATAACGATTGGACAAATCAAAATATTGAAGAAGGACTTCGCCAAATTGAAAAAGGGGATAGGGGAAAAATTTTATGGCCCCTTCGAGTCGCTTTAAGCGGAAAAAAATATTCTGCCGGCCCCTTTGAAATAGCTTGGGCATTAGGGAAAGAGGGGACTATGGAAAAAATAGAAAATGCCTTAAAAAAAATATGAAAAAAATAACAATTATTTTAATAGTTTTTTTAGTGATATTTCTTTGCCCCACTTTGTATAACATTTCTTCGGCTCAAGAAAAAACTGAGGAAGAAGAAATAGTAGAAAAGGGGATTGGCTTTTTGAAAGAAGAATTCAAAAAGGTCTCCATTATTTGGGAAAAGACCTTTAATTTTTTAAAAAAATACTGGCAGGAGAAAGAAATTTTTTCCAAACTTAAAAGTTGGTTTAATAAAAAAGAACCCGAATTTAAAAATGAGTTTCAAAAAGAAAAAGAAGAAATGAAAGAGGACTTTAACAAATCCCTAAAAAATATTTCTATTAAAGAAATCCTTTTAAAGCCCTACAACTACCTGTTCAAACGAACAGATTAAGTCCGATTGTAGCGATTCGACCTCTTTAGTTTTAAACCGAATTTTAAATTTCGGCTTAATAGCCCTGTATATCATCACAGGGCTTTTTTCTTACTTTTAAATTTCTTACATTCCAACACTTCAACATTCCAACATTCCAGCA
>CAYLHU010000001.1:0-10625 GCA_964383715.1 uncultured Candidatus Saccharibacteria bacterium | reverse complement strand
CATTCCAACACTTCAACATTCCAACATTCCAGCACTCCAACGCCTCAAGCGCTATTGACAGGGGGGATTGATAGAGCTATATTTATTATATAAGCATACTTCGTATAATAATAGTTTATAGAAGTATAAGAACCCTTGTTTATGGTCAAAGAAAAAACACTTAAACCAATCATTGAATATCGAATAGATTTTTTGGAGTATTTGGAAATAGAAAAAGGGTTGAGCAACAAAACCCAGGAAACTTACAGTCGTTTTCTAAATAAATTTTTCCAATGGTTGAAAGATAATAAATTAGAGAAATTAGAACCTCATCAATTAACAAGTGAACACATTTGGGACTATCGTGTTTTTCTTTCCCGAAAGGTTAATTCCAAAACTAAGGAACCGCTCAAGAAAACAACTCAAAATCGTCATCTTATTGTTTTAAGAAATCTGCTTAATTTTTTTGCCAATAGGGACATCTCTGCTCTGCCTTCGGAAAAAATAAAATTGGCAAAAGAATCAAAAGATAAAAGGGTTAAGTTTTTGACCCCAGAACAGGTTGAAAAACTTCTTTCGGCTCCCAATGTAAAAACCCTAACCGGCCTGCGGGACAGGGCGATTTTAGAATCCCTTTTTTCCAGCGGGATGCGGGTCTCAGAGCTAACTAGTATAGACCGTGAGCAATTAAAAATAACCCCTTTGACCAAGGATTTGGAAATTAGCATCCTTGGCAAAGGAAATCATACCCGAACAGTTTATTTTTCAGAAGAACCTCTTGAATGGCTTAAAAAATATTTAGCTACTCGCAATGACAAGGAAAAGGCCCTCTTTATTCGCTATAAAGGACCTACAAACAGCCCTTTAAGGCTCACTATTAGGTCTATTGAGGATATTGTTAAGAAATACGCCATTCAGTCCGGAATCCCCCTTTTCACCGTTCCCCATACTCTCCGCCATAGTTTTGCCACTGACCTTTTAACTAAAGGGGTTGACATAAGGGTCGTTCAGGAATTCTTAGGCCACAAAAGCATTGCCACCACTCAAATTTACACCCATGTCACTAGTAAGCGACTCCGAGATATCCATCGCAAGTTTCACGGGAGAAAATAGTCCTTCTATCTTTAGGGGTTCTTTCTGAATATAAAATTGGACAATCACTCCCACCCCGAAAGCTAAAAGGCACAACAAAAAAACTATTAAAAATAATAAGATATTTTTAAAGTTTCTTTTGACAAATCTAATTATTTTTGATAGCATAGATATAAATGAATGAAAAATGTATATCGTGTAACGTGTAACATGTAACGCGAAACGTAAAATTAGTTAATTTTCAAATATGTCTAAAACCGAGCTTTCTGTAAGAAAGCGAAGGTGAAGATGAAGGCAAAGCCTTCATCGCCTATCAAGTTTTTGCGAAGCAAAAATGAAGGTGAAGATGAAGGCAAATCCTTCATCGCCTATCAAGTTTTTATAAAATAAATATGTCAAAAACAAAATCTAAAGGAACATCCAGGTTAGGAAGGGACTCCCGGCCGAAGTATTTAGGACTCAAACTTGCCGACGGCCAAACAATAAAAGAAGGAGGAGAAATTATTGTCCGCCAAAGAGGAACAAAGTTCTTGGCGGGAGAAAATGTCGGCTGTGGCCGAGACCACACTCTTTTTGCTTTAAAAAAAGGAAAAGTTAAGATTAGAACTATAAGAAAAAGAAAATTTGACGGTTCTCAAAGAATTGCTAAAATTATCAATGTTGTTGGAGAGAAATCTCAATAAGTTTTTTAAACAAGGGGTGAGGGCACAAAGGCCTTGACTTGAACTCCGGGTGAAACTGGACGGCAACAAAAAAGGGATTTTCTTTTATCTCTACTATTTCCACCAAATTTTTATCTGGATTAACCCCTGAAATGGTTAGTCCTTTCTTTTCCAATATTTCTCTGTACTTGTTATTAAGTTCATAACGGTGGCGATGACGTTCAAAAACGACTGGACTCCCATAGGCCTCTCTACTTAAAGTTCCCTTGATTAGTTTACAACTATAGCCCCCCAACCTCATTGTCCCTCCATATTTCTTATCTCCTAAAATCTTTTTCTGTTCCGACATAATGTCAATTACTGGCTCTTGACAGTTTTCGGAAAATTCAGTAGAGTTAGCTTCCTTCAAGCCACAAACATTTCTGGCAAACTCAATAACGGCCAATTGCATTCCTACACAAAGTCCCAAAAAAGGGATTTTTTGTTTCCGACAAAACTCAATGGCCCTTATTTTCCCCTCTATTCCCCTACTCCCAAACCCGCCGGGAACAATCAATCCGTCTATCTTTTTTAATTCTTTTAGTTTTTTAGGGTCTTCTTCATAGACCTCCGAGTCAAGCCAAATAATCTCGGGAGAAACTTTAAAATGATAAGCGGCGTGTTTTATCGCCTCAATAACAGATATATAAGAATCGGTTAGAGTGAACTTTCCTGTTTTAAAATATTTGCCGACTATTCCTATTTTCACTTTCCCCATCGGGTTCTCAATTGTTCTAACCAATTCCTGCCATTTTTCTAAATTACTTTTTCTCGGATTCAAATTAACTTTTTTTAAAATCCGATTGCCTAAGTTTTCCATTTCAAAGTTTAGAGGGATTTTATAAATTGAGTCCACATCCGGAGCGGAAATCACATCTTTTTCCGAGATGTTACAGAAAACCGACAATTTCTTTTTTCTCGGCTTATCTAAAGGAACCTCTGACCTCCCCAATATTAAGTCCGGTTGAATTCCGGCAGAATTAACCGACCTAACGGCGTATTGGGTTGGTTTTGTTTTCATCTCCCCTATCATTTTGGGTACGGGTAAATAGCTCACTAATATAAAAACAACATCTTTTGGATGTCGTAATTTTAACATTCTAACCGCTTCCAAGAATAAGAGATTTTGATACTCCCCTACTGTTCCTCCTATCTCAACCAAGAGAAAATCCGCGCCGGTTTCTCTTTTTACCTTTTTCATTTTTAGGATAGCTTCTTCGGGAATATGAGGAATGACTTCAACGCATTTCCCTCCATATTTTAAATTCCTTTCTTTTTGAATAACTGATTGGTAGACCCTGCCTGTGGTAAGGTAGTTATTAGTTGTCAGGTTTTCTTCCAAGAATCTCTCATAGTTGCCCACATCCTGGTCACATTCTGTCCCGTCATAAGTGACAAAAACCTCTCCATGTTCAATCGGGTTCATTGTTCCGGCATCAATATTTATATAGGGGTCTATCTTCATCGCCTGAACCTTAAAGCCCTTGCTTTTCAAGATTCGACCAATAGAGGCAGTTGCTACTCCCTTACCAATGCCCGACATTACGCCTCCGGCTATAAAAACATATTTAGTTGATTTCTTCATTACTAATAATAAGCTTTATTTCTACTTCTAAATTGTCTCTAAACTTAATTTTAACTGGAAACTCTCCCAACCCTTCAATCTCTTGAGTAAATTCAATTTGGGATTTATCAACATTAAAACCAATTTCTTTCAATTTTTTAGAAATTTTTTGTTCGTTTATTTTTTCAAAAAATTGTCCTTCTTCCCCCGTTCTCATTTTTAATTCAACCTCCTGACCGTCAAGGGCAGAAGCTATGTCCCCCGTTTTTTTAAGTTCTTCTTCAGCTTTTGTTTTTTCTTTTTCCTTTTTTATTTTTAATTGCTCTAAGTTTTCTTTTGTGGCCAATTCAACATATTCCCGAGGAATTAAATAATTCCTGGCGTAGCCGTCTTGGATATTTTTTCTTTCATATTTCTTTCCTAACCCTTTAATGTCTTTTAAGAGAATAACCCACATGATAAAAAATGTCCCCGCCTATGACTTTACGAAATAAAAAGTTTGGCAGGTAAAATCTCCGTAAGTTCAAGCTTCGCCTTCGGCTCACTTTCACTAACGGATATTTTATTTTCTCACATCCCATCAATTATTTCCAGCCCTTTGTTTAATTGAGAGTCCCCTCCTTCAAGCCAGAGTTCTTCATCTAAACTTATTTCAATATCCGGGGTCAACCCCATTTTATCAATCAAATCACCTTTCGGTGTTAGCCATTTAGCGATGGTAATTTTCAGAGATGAATTATCTAAAAGAAAGGTCTGTTCCTGAACCGAGCCCTTCCCAAAAGATTGATCCCCTACTAATTTTATTCCTCTATTATCCCTTAAGGCCCCAGCTAAAATCTCCGAGGCCGAAGCCGAACCGCCATTTATCAAAACAACTGTTGGATATTGGACAAATTTGGACGGCCCTTGGGCTTTATAAGATTTTTTCTCTTTTTCCTGGCCAAAATCCTCCCAAACAACAACCTCTCCTTTCTCTAAAAACCAACCGGCTATTTCTTGGGCGACATTTAAGTAGCCCCCCGGATTATTTCTTAAGTCCAAAATTATTTTCTGGGCTGACGAATTTAGTATTTCATCGGAAACCCTTTTTAATTCTGAGACCAAAATACCGTTGAATTGATACATTTTTATCAAAGCGACCGAAGAACCGTTTTCCCTTTCTATAATTTCCCACTTCAAGGTGGGGATTTTTATAGTGGCTCTTTTAAGAATAATTTCTCGGGGAGATTCCCATCCTTTTCTCTCAATTAAGAGAACTACTTCTGTCCCACTCTCTCCTTTAATTAAACCAACTGTCTTCTCTAAAGAAAGCCCACTTGTTGAAGTGCCGTCCACCTCCAAAATAATATCTCCGGGCTTAATGCCGGCTTGGGCAGCCGGAGTCCCTTCAAAGGGGCTCACAATTGTTATATTGTCGTCTTTTACGGAGACCTCCATTCCCACTCCTTCATATTTCCCGGAAAGTTCTTCATTAAAATCATCTGATTCCACCGGGTTAAAAAAACTTGTGTAGGGGTCGTCTAAAACATCTACCATTCCCTTAATGGCCCCGTAAACCATCGCTTGATAGTCAATTTTTTCTTTATCCAAAAAGTCCTTTTCTAATTTTCTCCAGGCCTCCCAAAAAATGGAAAAATCAACCCTTTCCCCTAAGAAACTTTCCGGGTCAGAGTTGATTATCTTAGCCGGAGCAATTAGAGAGACCTCTTTTTTGCCGACGATAAACCCTGCATTATAACTTAAAAAAATAATGCTTAGAAAAAATAATGTTAAAACAAATTTTTTGAATATTTTCCGCATTTTATTCTAAAATATCAAACTCTTTTATCCATTCGGAGTTAATCTCTCCCGCTCTCTCGGTTATTTCTTTTGCTTTTTTCAAGTCGCCTGATATTTTGGCTATTTGATAGCTTATCTTGTAAGATTGAAACAATTTGGGTTCTAATTCAATTGCTTTTTCGCTTAATTTTAAGGCCTCTTCAAAATCTTGCTGATAAATTCTAGTTTGAGCTAATGCCCAATAACCCTGTTGATTATCCGGTGAAAGCTCAATCGCTTCTTTGCTGAATTGTTCAGCTAAGGAAATGTTTTCGAACTTTAGCAAACTGAAAAGATTGTAAAGATTGGCTAAACGAAGAATTGACCTGAAGTCCTGAGGAGATTGCTCTTTTGTTTTCTGGAGTTGGGCTATTAAAAAAGATATCTCGCTTTCTGCCTGTTTTTTCCTTCCTTCATTTTCTAAAATAACATCCATATTCCCCGTAATCATATCTTGGGATTGTTGCCCGAAAAACTCCCTTATTTGATAACGGCCAAGAGGAGACGCCTCTAATGCTTTTTGATAAAAATTAATTTTTTCTTGGGAGACATTAGTTTTTAGAGAGTCAATAACAAAATGTTCGGTTCGTATTGGAGCGATAATAAACTTAGAAAAGGAAAAAATGAATAAAATGGCTAAAATTATCACAGGAAAATCTCTTTTTTTACTAGCCGAATTGCCAAACGGCATTTTTTCTTTCTTTTCCAAAGAAGCACCGAAACTTAGAACTAAGGCAAACATCATTAAGTTAACCGGCATATCAAAAACAGTTAGGTTCTGAATGAAATAAGCCACTAATATTGTTGGAAAAATTGAAAATGTAAAAAAGTCAATTGACTTTTCCCGCGCATACTTTTTCCAAAAAAACCAAAAGAAAGAAACAAATAAGCCAAGATAAGCGAAAAAACCTAAAATCCCCGTAGCAGACAATGTGTCAAAGACAATATTATGAGTTCGGTCAAACCAAATCTCTCCTCCGCACTCGCCGATAAAAAGACAAGGGTTAAAAAACTTGGTAAAAGCCAAAGTGTAATTCTCGGGCCCCCAACCCAAAAGAGGTCTTTCCAAAAACGCTTTCCAACCCATTTCCCAGTTGACAAAACGAGCCCGACTTGTTAAATCAATAAATTTTTGATGAACAAAGTTATCCGGCAGGAACAAAAGAATCAAACCGATTAAACCAATCAAGAAAAGAGACACCAATAAAACGCGACCCAAGCTCCTTATTTTTTTATTTTTGGGTTTAAAACTTAACCAAAGGAGAAAAATCAGAACGAAACCGCCAACGATTGAGATTGCCGCCGCCCGGGCTGAAGAAAGCCAAACAGCTAAAAACATCAAAACCATTGAAAAAGAATAAAAAACTTTCCAGCCCCATTTTTTATTCTCCAATAGCATCCAAAGGGCTAAAAAGATATTAAATAAAAGATAGGCCCCTAAAAAAGAAGTGTTGCCCAGAGTTGCTCCCCCTTTAGCTGAAACCGTTAGCCCTTTAATTCCAATTAACTCGGCAATGGATATTACGCTTGTTATCAGCCCCACAAAGATAGAAACCGTAAAAATCTTCCGCCAGTCGTCTTTTGTCTTAAACATTGACGATGTAACAAGAAAAAAAGCAAAAATGTGAAACCACATCAAAAGTCCCGTCATTCTCTCATATTTAGACCAAAAAGAACGGGAAAAATCAACTCCCAAAATAGCGCTCACCGCTAAAACCAATAAAAAGATAGAGAACGACAGAAGAATAGAATTAATTTTCGGTCTATACTTTTTGTTCTTGAGAATTAAAATTAACCAAGCAAAAAAAATGATTTCCACTCCGGCCATAAAAACCAAGCTCTTTAACCCGACAAAAGGAAAATAAAAATTGGCGTTCACAACCAAAGGGAAAAATAATGTTAAAAGGGTAAAAAGAAAAATAAATTTTATTAAAAAATAATTTTCTTTTGATTTTTCCTCTTTTTTTTCACCCAAAAATTGAACTGCTCGTTTTTCTTTTTTTAATCTTGATTTCTTGCCCATAGTTTATTTATCCTTAAAGCTATCTTAACTTTTTTTGAAAATAATTCAACACTAAATTTTTATTTTAGAAATTAAAAACCTAATCTCTTTTCTTTTATATTTTTTTATATCTTGAAAAAAGAGAAAAGAGAGTTAAAATGGAGACAGGCGATGAGGGCTTTGCCCTCATCTACAAGCGAATGAAGTGAGCTTGTAAAGATGAGGGTACCCCCTCACCGCTTGACCTTCGCCTTCGCAAAGCGAAGGCTCGGTAGGAGACAGGCGATGAGGGCTTTGCCCTCATCTACAAGCGAATGAAGTGAGCTTGTAAAGATGAGGGTACCCCCTCACCGCTTGACCTTCGCCTTCGCAAAGCGAAGGCTCGGTAAATAAAGGCAGGCGATGAAAAACCTTAGAATAACAATTTTATTTTTGGGAGATGTTATTTTGGCTTA
Source organism: uncultured Candidatus Saccharibacteria bacterium (assembly GCA_964383715.1). Lineage (GTDB taxonomy): Bacteria > Patescibacteriota > Minisyncoccia > Minisyncoccales > CG1-02-41-26 > CAYLHU01. Next base: position 3,014 of record CAYLHU010000001.1, on the reverse strand, counting down.
TATCGGTTTGTTTTTAACCGTTCTCTTGGGTTTTTGGGGGAACTTTAACTGGACTATTCTTCAACAACATATTCTCCCCTTCACTTTCCTCTACTTTTTTTGGTTTATCATTCTTTATATTTTTGAACTTTACAATTTAGTCCTAATTAAACCGAAAATTGAATTTATAACCCGCCTCGGAGAAAGTTCCTTAACCTGTTTAGTAATAGGAGCCGTTTTCTTTTACCTAATCCCCTTCTTCGGCATCACCCCGAAAACAAACCTTTTAATTAATACCTTTATATTCACTCTTCTACTGTATCTTTGGCGAAGATTTTTTTATTATCTTTTCTCCTCTCTTTATTTTCAAAAAGTCGCTTTTTTGGGAAAAACTCCCCTTTCCTTAAAATTAGTTAAACAGATTGAGAACAACCCCCAAATTGGCTACAAGTTCTTTAAATTTCTTGATTCTCGCAAACCTTTATTGCCTCAATTGAAAAATAAAAAAATAAATCTTTTAATCATCACCCAAGAATTATTTTCCGATAAAAAAATATCCCAAGAACTTTATAAATGCCTTCCCTTTAAAATAGAATTTGTTGACCTCCCCCGAGCTTTTGAGGACCTATTTCACAAAATTCCGATTGACTCCCTTAATCAATTTTGGTTTTTGAAGAATCTAAGGGAGGGCGAAAAGAAGGTCTACGATAAGATAAAAAGAGTTGAAGATATCATCATTTCTTCTTTGCTTATTGCTTTGACTTCTCCTCTTTGGTTAATATTCGCCATTTTAATAAAACGAGAAGATAAAGGGCCGATATTTTATAAACAAAAAAGAGTCGGGAAAGAGAATAAGGTTTTCTGGCTCCAAAAATTCCGCTCAATGAAAGTGAATGCTGAAAAAAAAGGAGCTGTTTGGGCCGAAAAAGAAGACCCTCGAACAACAAGAATAGGCCGATTTTTAAGAAAAAGCCATTTAGATGAAATTTCCCAAATGCTCAATGTTCTCAAGGGAGATATATCAATAGTCGGACCGCGACCTGAAAGACCAGAATTTGTTAAAAAATTGGAAAAAGAAATCCCCCACTATCATCTTAGGCATATTATTAAACCGGGCTTTACCGGTTGGGCCCAAGTCAAATTCGGATATGCCCGTTCAGTAACGGACTCTCACGAAAAATTTCAATATGACCTTTATTATATAAAAAACAGGTCTTTCTTTTTAGACCTTGACTGTCTTCTTAGAACTTTCCAATTATTTTTCAAAAACAATTAATTAGTTTTAGACAAGTTCTTTTAAAATTTTCTTTTTTAATTGAGCCATTTTGTGTCTGGAAATTTGAAGTTCTTTAATTTCAAATGTTTTCTTTAACAATTCTTTTAAACACAGAAGGAGTTTTTCTTTATGATATTTCTTTAGAAGATTTTTATACTTTGAAAAATCAAAACTCTCTAAAAGTAAAAGAGAGAAAATATCTATTTTATCTTTTGCCCCCTTTGGAGATTCCTTGCGTTCCAAAAAGGCATTTTGCTTCAAAATTAAAAGAGTTTCTGGGATTGGTAAAGTAAAATTTTCTTTTGTGAGAGTAAATTTTTTTATTTCTTGACAAGGCAATCCAGGGTTTGAAAAATAAGGCAAGTAAATATCAACATCTATTCCTTCAATTTTGATTTCATATTTTTTTAATCTTTCGTTTTTTATAACTTCAAAATTTTCTTTTAATCGTGAAAGTTCTTCGTAATCCAGGATAATATCAACATCTTTTGATTTTAAGCCCTTAGTGTATAAAAAAACCGCCCAACCGCCAATTAAAATAAATTGATATTCCTGCTTGAAATGTTTGAGAACATTAAAACTTTTTTTAGTAATTAGGTCGTGATAATACTGCATAATTTTTCTTTAAACTCTTTGTAAAAATCTTGCGCATACCATTCGGGTAAATTCCAAATATCAACAAATGTCTGGCAAATAGGTGTAATTCTCCCATATTTTTTCAAAAATTTATCTGCTTCCAAAACAATGATGTTTGGTTCTCCTTTTTTAAACGGAAATCTCTTCTTAAAATCGGGTAAATAGTTTTTGGCTATATAGACATAAACTTTATCATAATCAGCAGGAGCAAAGTGAAACTTTTCTATATAAGACGAGTAAGCGCCAAAAATAACTTTTTCTGGCATCAATGCTTCAACCTCTTTGGCCGATTTATTAGAAAAAGTTTGATAAATAATATCTTTTTTTAATTCTCTAAATGTTGCCCAAAGATAAAGCATCTTTTCTGGATTTTCCAAAACAAAAAATCTGCCGGTTACTCGGACCGCTCCTGTCTTACGAGGAATTTTAAGGGCATTATGAATGGTGCTTAAAGAAAACTTAAATTTCTCAGCCAATTCTTTTTGTTGGAATTTGCCCTTTTTCTTTTCAATTTTCTGATATAAAATTTCTCGCCAAATTATTTCTTTTTTGAACATAGTATTAATTTTTATATAAACCTATCTCATTTCGCTTTTTTACTGGAAATTTCAAGGTTATTTCTATGATATTAGAAAAGAAAAGCTTTGTCAAGCCATATATCGCAAAAAGATTAGTTTTTAGTTTTTATTTTCCAAGATTGATTCGTAAAGTGATTCTGTTTCTTTAAACATTTTTTCTAAGAAAAATTCATCTCTCGCTTTTCTCCAACCTTCTCTGCCCATTTTTTCAACTAGAGATGGGTTTTTTAATAATCTTTCTAAAGCGTTTTTAAAACTTTCTTCATCACCTTTTTTTATCAAAATACCATTTTCTTCAGATACGGACTCTCTTACTCCCCCGACATCCGAAGCAACAACTGCTAAACCAAAACTCATTGCTTCCAAAATTGAACGGGGGAACCCTTCCCAATTGGAAGTTAGAACAAACAAATGACTCTCTCTTAATATCTTAAATACCTCTTTTTGAGGTAAATCGCCTAATAATTTTATTTTCTTTTCTAAATTATTTTTTCTGATAAATTTCTCCAACTCCCATTTCTTAGGCCCGTCGCCAATAATAGATA